>NZ_JAPEQW010000022.1:0-56578 GCF_026168575.1 Acinetobacter entericus | reverse complement strand
ATAAATACGCTTTTAGTTGTTCAAACAAGTGGAACCACCTCTTTCTGAGCTGAAAAAACATAAAGTTTTTCTATATAAACTTACGGAAAATTGCTCAATTAGTGAGCGTAAAACATGAGAAATCAACAAAAAAGCCCAACTCAGCTGAGTTGGGCTTTTTAGATACAAGATAAACCCATGAATTATATAAAATAAAATTCCATATAACGTTTATTATGTTAATTTTAGATTTTCTATCTAATTAACATAATAGTGTAAATCTTAAGACAGGATAGAGTCTATTATTTTTTTTTCATAATAGATTCAAATTTTTTTAAATATTTTTGAAAGATGGAATTATTATCCAAGCCATAATGATTTAATTCACTTGTTATTTCTTGTGCTGTATTTTTAGATTCTCTTATAATATGTTCATAGAACTTTATTATAGTGTCCAAAAAATCTAATGTTCTTAATTCATTGATAATAACAGTACCTGTTGGATAGTGAGCATCTTTATCAAAAAATGTAACATTAGTTAAAGTAGTTGGGATAATATTTGCCATAGGTGGATAATTTTTCTTTGCCCACTCACAACTATCACTCAATTGACCAGAATCTTTTTTATGTAATGATTCAACCTGATTATGTTTTATCTCTATCACGTATACACTATTATCTAGGTACCAACATACATCAGGACCTTCTTTATATTCATCTTCAGGATTGATTGAATCAGCCCCTAAAAAGTGTCCTAATATTCTAAAATTTTTTTCTATTTTATTACTTCTAACTTCATTAAATCCAAAATCAGATTTCATTTTTTGTAGCTGTATTAGAATACCTTCTAAATTATTGTAATCTTTTATAATTTTTTCAATATTTATTGCGGAACTTGTTGGCTCTTTAAAAAGTTTTCTTGGGTACACTGTTAATGGTCGAATAGCTCGAGGGTATAATTGTATGGCCTTATTCTGAATTTGCATACTTTCCGATCCATCAGTAAAATTTACAATGCGAGCAAAGTTTTCCAACATTTTCCCCTTATATTTAGAATCAGATAAAGCGTTAATAGTGTTGTTAAATATGTCTTTTGAACTATAAAATTGATTAATGTAGGAATTTTCATAAAACTTACGCTCTGCATAAGCTAAATCTAGTAATTTTTCATCATATACAAATTCAGTTTTTTTAACCTTCTTCATTTCAGATTGATAACCATTTTTCCAAGCTAGATCCCTACTCAAGCAACTAGCAATAGCCTTTTTAATATTTTCAATCGGGTCTTTTTGATCTTTAGCAATCTGTTTACTAACTCTAATACCTAAATCTAACTGACAATTAGTCTCTGGACTCAATGCTGTTCTACAATCTTTATGAGCAATAAAAGAGCTTAAGTCACTGCCAACTAATAGTATTACAGAGTAATCAACATGAGAACGTACAGCTCTTCCCATACCTTGTTCTAGTCTGAATATATTTTTTCCACCAAATCCAGTTATATTACCTAAACATTCACTATCATAGTTATCAATGATACTTTCTCCAAAAGGTATATCATCTATCACTAATATTCGACACAAGTCATCTGCAAGATCTAACCCTTCAAATCTTTGTGCCATCACATAAAATCCTGATTTATTCGTTTTTGAACTTAAATCAAATAAAGCTTCATTAATATTTTCACTATTTAGAAAAATTGCCCCTTCATCCGTCCAAACTTTTGCTTGATTTATCGATGATGTCAGAACAAAGACTGTTGTCTGCTTACTTAAATCAGCACAAAGATTAACTACTTTATTTTTATCTAAATCTGGCGAGATAATAGATGGTACAAGGATCATCCGTTCACCTGTACCTTTATCAGATGTAGGTGCAACTATATTCTGAACAATATCCTTTTCTAAACCTAAAAATCTAATAAAATTATCCGAGTCAGAAAAAGTCGCAGACATAAACAGTTTGTGCTTAGACTCATAATATGGAGTTATATTTTTAATATTTAAAATATTTGGTGAAATTTCAAAATTTGCTTGACTAAATATACACCTACAAAAAGTTAACTCATTTTTAATAAGAGGATAATTAAATTTTAAATCTATATGATCTTTATATGTATTTAATAACTTAGAAATTTCTTCGATTTTTGATTGCCATATCCAATAAGGAACTTCAAAAGTTTTACCATCTGTTTCAAATTCAAGCCATTGTATACCTAAGTGTTTTTTGCATGATTCTTTTATAATAGATAATAATCCAGTATAAATTTCCCCCGATGAAATAATAGAAAATTGTTTTTTAATTATATCCATACCAGTATGGGCATCATCAAAAACAACTGCACAAGGTTGTATTCCATATGTCTTAAAAGTACTAAGTCCATTAAATAATTTTTCATATGTCGAGACGATAATTTCATCACCACACATAGCTTCTGGACTTACCGTTCTATGTCCTTTTGAATAGAGAGTTGATTGTATGCCTAATTTTGTAGCTTCCGATATGACTTGCTCTGCTAGTTGTAAAGTTGGGACCAAAAACAGAACAGGTTCATTATATTTTTGGGCATAATATTTTAGATAGAGTAAACCAATTGTTGTTTTTCCAGAACCAGTACTAAGTTTAAGAATAATACCCTTTTCTTCTAATTTAGCGTCTAAAATATCAATACACTCTTGTTGTATAACACGTAGTGAGCTATGAGAACTTTTTGCATCTAATGAATCATACAATTCATTAATATTATTAATTTTAATAGGATCATTATCTAAAAATATTTCATCAAAAAAAGACATTTTCTTCCATGTTGAATTTTAAAAAAGTACTTGATTATATTTAAATTAAAAACTTTTTTGTTATTTTATTTCAATTAAATAAATATTTAATGAGTAAGTATCTTCATAGTGATTTAACATAGAATCTCTTATACGAAGTTAACTTTTACAGACACCATCACCGATTCACAATCATCCCTTTCAAAATCTGCGGTGCTTGTTTCTCAAACCACTGCTGCACCACCCGTGCAGCCCGTGTATTCGGTCTGCGTATGGTATGCGCCAGCACCACACTGCGGTGCAACTCAGGCTCTACAATCAAACTGGCAGACAAACGCTGCTGATTTTCCAAGCCAAATAAACCTGAAGAAATCGCATAACCGCCACCAGCGGCGACTAATTCGTGCTGTAAACGGTTCGAATCCGCTTCTACAATACAATCAAACTTGCATTCCATCTGCCGTGCCAGCAAATCTAAACGCGCACGTAAAGGATGCGGACGGCTCGGCACAATTAAAGGTAAATCCTGCAAATCTCTAAGCTTAATGGTCGGCTGCTGTACCAAAGGATCATTACTTTGACCGACCAGCATTAGGCCAAACTCTGCAATCACTGCTTCTTCCTGCTTCGCAACTTCACCCTCGCGCAGTAGTAAAGCCATATCTATACGGCCTTCCTCAATCATTTCTTCCAAATGCACATTCGAGCCTTCACTTAAATGCAAATCAATCCGTGGATGGTTTTCCTTAATATGACGGTACAAAGCACCTGAAAGCTGACGCACCAAGGCGGGCAATAAACCCACACGCACTTCACCAATTGGCTCTCCGCCATAGGTACGGATATCATCCTCAATCGCACCGCATTCAATCGCAAGATTAATAATCCGCGGCAGCAGCTCATAGCCCAGCTCAGTCAGCACCACACCGCGCCCAGTACGGTTAAACAGACGTGTACCGCACTGCTCTTCCAACTGTGCAATATGGCGGCTGATCATGGATTGCGGCACATTAAACGCATGCGCAGCTTTAGACAAACTGCCCAACTCCGCTACTTTAATAAACACCAGCCACTTCGAATCCAATATTGATTGCATTGTAATATCCCTATATGACTAAACCAGCATTCAAGCTGGTTCAGTAGTGCGCTGATTTTTATATCCTTAAACAGCCAATAAACTCTTTAAATTGGTGTTCAAATCAGCTGCTTGAACCTTGGAAGGCGTTATGCCTGCTTCCAGCAATTTCCGTGCAATCATATGATCTACAGGTTGGTTCACCGAATCAATAGCCACAAGTTTATCTTTCGCATAATGAAACACAGAAAAACGCCCGCTTTTCATGTCGCCGCGAATCACATAATCACTGGTATCAAAAGATAAACCTGTCATTTGCAGGCGAATATCACCCTGATCTGTCCAAAACCACGGTACAGTTTTATATTCCGCTTTTTGCGATAAAATCATGTTTGCAACAGTCAATGCTTGGTCATTGGCATTTTGTACCGACTCAAGGCGTATGCGGCGTTCACCAGCAAAGGCATTTTGATGATTTGCACAGTCGCCAATCGCAAAAATATCTGCAAAATTGGTTTGCATTGCACTATTCACCACAATGCCATTTTCACATTGAATGCCTGCCTGCTCTGCCAATTCAGTATTTGGAATTGCACCGACACCCACCAAAACTAACTCGGCAGGAATCACGCCATGTGCGCATTTCACACCTGTGACTTTACCCTGTTCTCCAACAAATTCATTAATGAACACACCAGTTTCTATTTTGATGCCGTTTTCACGATGAATATTAGCAATATAATCCGATACCAAAGGCGCAACTGAACGGCCTAAAACGCGCGGTGTATGCTCTAGTACGGTTACATCTTTGCCCAGTGTACGAGCAGTAGACGCCAATTCCAATCCAATAAAACCGCCGCCAATAATCACCACATTGCGTACTTTCGCCAGTGAGTCACGCAGTTTTCGTGCATCTGCCAAGGTACGCAGGCTCATCACACCATCAAGTTCTAAACCTGGCAATGGCAATTGGCGCGGGCGTGTGCCTGTCGCTAAGACCAAATAGTCATAATGCAGCATGTCGCCATGATAGAGCTTGACCAGTTTTTCTTCTGGATCAATCTCACTAACTGCGGTATTCAGCCTTAAATCAATTTGATACTTCTCATAAAAATTCTCGGGCTGCAGACACAGCTTAGAAAGCTCCATTTCCGCTTCATCTTTAATAAAGCTTTTGGACAATGGCGGACGGTGATATGGCAGTTCTGATTCATTGCTAATCAAAACAATTTCACCGTTAAATTGCTGATGGCGCAGTGCTTTAGCGCAGCTGCTTCCAGCATGACCGCCACCAATAATGACCACTCGTTTAATCATGCGCTTTTCTCTCCTTGAATTGCACCAGCTTTAAAAAATTGTTTGAGGTGCTGCGTGACTTGTTCTGGGGCTTCAAAATTACAAATATGCCCGCTGTTTTGAATAATTTTTAATTCCGCATTTGGCAGCTGCGCCGCCATGATTTGCATATCTTCCACTGGCCCGCCGCCATGATCATGCTCTGCCGCCAGTAATAAAACAGGCGTTTGAATGTTGCCGAGTTCCTGTGAAAAATCCATTTCAATGAAAGCATTCACATAAGCGCAGTAACCTTCAACCGAAGTGCGTTTAATCATTGCGCGCAGCTGTGCATCGACATCTGGACGTGCCGCTCTAAATTCTTCACTTAACCAACGGTCTACCGTGACATCGCCCAATTTTACTAGGCCATTGGCACGCGCTTTGGCACAGCGGTCACGCCAAAACGCATGACGGTCATCAGGCTGGCGTGGACGGCAGCAGCATGCTGCAATTTGGCTCATGCGTTCTGGATATTTCAAACCCAAAGATAAAGACACCGAACCGCCGAAACCGAGGCCTACAACAGCGCTTTGCTGAATGCCGAGATGATTCCATAGTGCAATTACACCATCGACTACATCTTGAAAACTGCAATGTTCTGGCGGTTCAGGGCTGAGGTTATGTCCCCACGGATCAAAAGTTAAAACTTGAAAATCTTCTGCCAAAATTTCAGCATGCGCTGCCCAAAAGCTTAAGTCATTGCCAATGCCGGGGATAAAAGTAATCCAATCTGCGCCAGCTTTACCCTGCGTTTGATAATGAAATAACGGAAGTGACTTCATGTCGATTGCTCCAAATCTTTCTATTTTGGCAACCATACTGAATTTCCCGACATGCCTGCTAGGTTTTAAAATCTAAAGCAGTTATCTAAAAAACGCATAACTGCTTTATGAGTTAAATGCTTTTTTCACATGCCATCGCACTCTAAAGTGATCCTCAAGGATGAACAACTTGATGGTTTTCGCATAGGGAGTACATGATGTCTACAGATAAAGATTTTCATATTAAAGGTTTGGATTGCCTGCGCTTTGGCGTAGAAAACCTGCAAGACGCACTGCGCTTTGCCGATGACTGGGGTTTAAAGCAAGTTTCTGCGGTACAGGACAACAGCTATCTGTTTGAAACCACAGACGGTTCACAAGTTGAAATTTTTCAGGCAGATTCAGCTCACCCTGAACGTACACCTATTGGCAACCCAAGCGGCATGTGTGAAATAGTTTGGGGCGTTGCAGATCAGGCAGGCTTAGATGCTATTGCAGCCGAACTGCGTACTGACCGTGATGTCACCATTGATGCTGATGGTACAGTCCACAGCCAAGATGACTTAGGCATTCGTTTAGCTTTTCGCCTTGCAAAACGCAGTTATATTCCATTCAGCGATACCCAATTCAACTCGCCAAGTCAGCCTAAGCGCATTAACAGCCGCGCACCTCGCTATGAAAAAGCACAGCCTTATGAAATCAGTCATTTAGCCATTGGTGTGGACAATGCGGGCGATGCCGTAAAGTTTTATTTAAACCGTTTAGGCTTCTTGGTCTCTGACCGCTATGCAGACCGCGGCGTGTTTATCCGCTGCTCAAAAGAAGGTAATCATCACCATTTATTCTTTATGAATGGCAAACAGCCGGGTACTCGATTCAATCACTTAGCATTTAAAGTGCGCGATATTCATGAAGTAATTTTTGGCGGTCAGCATATCGACAATCAAGGCTGGACCACATTTGCAGGCCCAGGCCGTCACCGCGTCTCATCTGCCTGCTTTTGGTATTTCCTTACGCCATTTGGCGGCGCTTGGGAATATGCTGCGGATGAGGACATTGTCAATCAAGACTGGGAATGCACTGACTTTGCAGCAGAAGCGCATATCTTTACCGAATGGACATTTGGTCTAGAAAAATCTGACGGCACGCTCAAAGGCCCGATCTCTCAAAGTAAAGCTGAAGCACTGAATGACTAAACCATGAGTCATGGACAATTTTAGCAATAGAGAGAAGGATTGAACGATGAATGCCAGCGTGCAAAACACCACAGAAAACCATGTCGAAAATGCAGCTGATCACTATTGGGTACAGCTCATTCATAGCGATATTCATATTGTGCAAGGCAAATACCGCACCCGTATTTTACAGGCGGGCAACCCGAATGCCCCTGCTCTATTTTTACTGCATGGCACAGGCGGACATTTAGAAAATTATGCCCGCAATATTCCAGCGCTTTCAGAACATTTTCATGTGATTGCGATGGATTTTTTATGGCATGGCCGCTCACAAACTGAAGGCTTTGATCATGAAGTCATTCCACATTTGATTGACCAAATTTTAGATGTGATGAATGTGCTGAATATTGAAGCTGCGCATTTTGAAGGTCAGTCCATGGGTGGTTGGGTGGCTATGCAACTGGCCATTCAACATCCTGAAAAAGTTAAGCGTTTAGTACTAACAACAACCATGGGTTACAAGCCAAATGAAGGTGCCATTGACGGCTATGTCGAACCGATTTGGGCCAGCAACCTCGCCAGCTCAATTGAAGTTTTAGAACAGCCGACTTTTGAAAATGTGCGTACCCGCATGGCGCGTATTTTGGCCAACCCTGAACGTTTAACAGATGAAGCGATTCAAGTGCGCCAAGTGCTATATCAACAGCCAAAATTGGCTGCTGTGCAAAAGCTGTTTATTACCGAATATCTGTCTGGCAGCACCATTCAAAAATATGCTGTGACCGATGCATTAGCACATCAAATTACACAGCCAACTTTAGTGTACTGGGGCGATGCCAACCGCACTCCGCCCGCTTTGGGTCAGCATATAGCCAAACAAGTACAGCAAGGTCAGTTTTACTGTGCCAAAGACACCGGTCACTGGGCGCAATTTGAAAGCCCTGAAATTCATAACCAAGTGGTTGCGCAGTTCCTGCTTGGGCAAGACCTGAAAATAAATGATGAATAAATAGGAAATATACATGACACAGCAAAATTTAACAGGTCGCTGGGAGCTGGTGACTTTTGAACAAAATTATGACGATGGCCGCGTAGTTTTTCCCATGGGTGAAGGCCCGCAAGGCGTGATTCAATATACCGAAGACGGCTATATGAGCTGCCAAATCACCAAAGCCAACCGCGGAAATTTCATTACAGGCGGTCAATGGAACGCCTCTGATGCAGAAAAGGCTGGCGCATATAACAGCATGCTTTCTTATGCAGGCCGTTACACCTTGGCAGATGGTGTCGTCACCCATTTGGTGGATTTGAGCCTATTTCCAAATTGGGTGGGCGGACAGCAAAAGCGTCACTTCAAATTTGATGAACACGGCCAGCTTAGCCTGACCGCGCGTCTAGAGGAAAATACCTCGGAAGCCCGTACTGCGCTGCTGCTGTGGAAACGCGCTTAAATTTTTTAAAGGCGCTTCTTTTACGTCCATACCCTCTTTGTATTTCTCCCAAAAGGAGAAAGTAAAAGACCGATGAAAGAAGCCTATTTTACAGATTTTCAAGGAATGAATATGAACACAATGACCAACCCTGAAATTGGCCACAGCATTCAATGCGGTGACATCCTCACCAATTACCATGATGTTGGGCAAGGCGAACCGATTTTGCTCTTGCATGGTTCTGGTCCCGGTGTCAGCGCATGGGCCAACTGGCGCTTAACCATTCAAGCACTGCAAAATGATTTCCGTTTAATTGCACCTGACTTTGCTGGTTTTGGCTATACCCAATTTCCTGAAGGCATGCGTTTTAACCGTGACAATTGGCTTAAACAAATTGTTTCGTTTATGGACAATTTAGGCTTAGAAAAGGTCAATGTGATTGGCAACTCTTTTGGTGGCTCCATGGCTTTGGCGCTGGCGATCTACCACCCAGAACGCGTCAATAAATTGATTTTGATGGGCAGTGTGGGTGTGCCCTTTGAGCTAACCGCAGGATTGGATGCGGTATGGGGCTATACGCCTTCATTTGAAAATATGCAGGCAATCATGAAAATTTTTGCCTACAACCAAAATTTGGTGGGTGATGACTTAGTGCAAATGCGTTATATCGCCAGTACAAAGGAAGACACCCGCGCAGCATACGAGCGCATGTTCCCTGCACCGCGCCAGCAATGGGTTGAAGCGATGTCACATACAGAAAATGACATCCGCAAAATTCAGCAGCCGACTTTAATGGTGCATGGCCGTGATGACAAAGTGATTCCGCTCTCGACCTCAATGACCATGCTGAATTGGATTGAAAACAGTCAATTGCACATTTTCAGCCAGTGCGGTCATTGGACGCAAATCGAGCATGCAAAAAGCTTTACTCAGCTTGTTGCGAATTTTTTGAAATCAGAATGAATCAAGGAAGACTCAGATGACACAAACCTCTGCATCTGCTGGTAAAAAAGTCCTCATTATTGGGGCAGGCACAGCTGGCATGGCTTCTGCTATTACTCTTTCACGCATTGGCATGAAAGTGGATTTAATCGACATTAACCCAAACTGGGGCGCTTTAGGCGCAGGCTTAACCATCACTGGCCCGACCTTACGCGCTTTAAAACAGCTGGGGGTTTATGATGAAGTGACCAATCAAGCTTATGTTGGCGATGGCATTCAAGTCTGCGACCCGCAAGGCAATCCGCTGCGCATTTTACCCACTCCAATGCTGGAAGATGCTGACACGGCAGGCAGCGGCGGCATTATGCGCCCGACCATGCATTCCATTATGCATAAATATGTCAAAGATGCTGGCATTGAAATGCGTTTAGGCATTACTGCTGATGCTTTTGATCAAGGCGAGCATGCCGTAACTGTTGCTTTCAGCGATGGTACATCGGGCCGCTATGACTTTGTATTGGGTTCGGACGGCGTACTGTCTAAAACCCGTCAAATGCTGTTCCCAGATGCGCCGAGAGCGGAATATACCGGTCAAAGCTGCTGGCGTTTATTTTTAAAACGCCCTGCTTCGGTCGAGCGCCGCACTTATTTCCTAGGCGGTCCAGTTAAAGTCGGCTTTACTCCAGTATCGCAAGATCATATGTATATGTTCCTGCTTGAACGCTGTGAACAGCGCTGGCAAGAACCAGAAGATAACTACAAAAACTTGAAGCAATTGCTTGAAGGCTATGACGGCATTTTAGCAGATATCCGCGAATCACTGACTGAAGCGGATAATAAAGATATCAACTTCCGTCCGCTAGAATGCTTTGATTTACCGGGGCCATGGTATGTGGGTAAGGTGCTTTTAATTGGCGATTCCGCACACCCAACCACACCGCAACTGGCATCTGGCGCAGGTATGGGGATTGAAGATGCTTTGGTACTGGCAGAAATTTTTGCAATTGAATCCAATGTCGAAAAAGCATTTGAGCAATTTATGCAGCGCCGCGAACAACGCTGCCGCCTAGTCACTCAAAGCTCTATGGAAATTGGCCGCCTAGAACAGCTGCGCGCACCAGTTGAGCAGCAAACTGCTGTGGTCAGCAAAGCATTAGAACTATTAAAAGAAGCGATTTAAGCCTAAGCCCCAGTCTCGTTTACTGGGGCTTATTTTTTTAAATACAAAAACATGCTCAGTGACGAGCCTCATTGTACCTGCAAGGTACACCCCACGGAGAAAGGTCATGGTAAAAATCGAAAGCAAGCGCGGTATGCTTGCATTGATGCTGGCACATTGTGCAGGGATGGTAGATTTAGTCGCGCTGCCTGTATGGGTCGGCACTTTAATTGCACACTATCACTTTGACCCGCAGCAAGCTGGGGGCTTAGCAACTTTATTCTTAATTGGTGCAGCAGGCGCAAGTATTTTCTTTGCGCCGCGCTTCAATAAAATTCAAGTAAAAATTTCAGCAATTTTAGGCTTTGCTATTGCAGCATTGGCCTTTGTCTTATCTGCAATGAATACCTCCTTCCCGATACTTGCAGGGCTTCATTTGGTTGGCGGTATGGCAGCAGGCACAGCATTAAGCGTTACGCACGGTACGATGGGGCATGCAGTTAACCCGCACCGTGTATTTGGCATTGCAGGGCTTGCTATTGGTATTTTTGGTGTGATCTTTTTAGGCGGTACACCGGGCATTATTCAGCAGTTTGGCGGTCAAAGTATGTTTTATGTGCTGGCAGCGGTCATGCTGATTGCTTGCATTGCCTGTCTATTCTTTTTTCCAAAACCGACACGCGCTGTCGATTTTGACAATTACGAACAGATTAAAAACCTGCCGCCTTTAGGCAAACCTGTTTGGTTCTGCATGATTGGTGTGGCTTTACTGGCAATGACACAAGCCATGACCTTAAGTTTCTATGAGCGAATTGGTCTAGAGCGAGGTTTTAGCCGTGATATGGTGACTATGGCGCTGGTTATATACGGTATTGTGACTATTTTCCCTGCACCGTTGGCAGCACTGCTGGAAAAACGTGTCAGTGTGACGGCTATTATTGCTTTTGGTCCGATCTTCCAAGGCATTTTTTCACTGCTGACCACACATACTCATGAATATATGGTGTTTGCTTTGGCTGGCCCATTTATGGCCTTTACCATCTTGTTTGTACATACTTTTGCTTTTGGCTTGCTCGCGCGTTTAGATCCAACAGGCCGTGCGGTGGCAGGTACACCTGCTATGCTGATGGTTGGCGCAGCTGTAGCGCCGTTTATCAGCGGCACCTTGGTGAAATTTATCGGTTTTGAAGCGATTGGCTATGCCTGCTGTGTAGCAGTTGCAGTACAGGTTTATTTATTCAGCCAAACCCGTAAAGCGGTATTGGCTGGTGAAACAAATATTCCTGCGGCAGTCAAAAATGGCAATGAAACTCAGCCAGCCAATTAACATAGTTTGATCTGTCTACTGCATTTTCCCTTCTGAACAATGCGTAAATCATTTAAGTTTTGACCAGTCTGCCCCTAAATAGCAGGCTGGTTTTTTATGCTTTTTAGGGCCGTAATCTTCACAGCTCTAAAATAATGTAAGCCAAGTCCCTCAGATATGTGCACCCTCAATGGATTGTTTAAAATCCATCCAATTTAGATATAACTGATATCTTAAATTCCTGCTTATATTTGACAATCCAGCCCTTGTTTCATGATTTTACGAGCTCTATAGTCTATCTTTTAATCAAATCAAGTCTTTAATTTTTAACCTTTTTATAATTTTAAATGCTTGTGATTAAGAAGCTTTTGAATAACTTAACTGTTGAGACAACAAATGATGCTTAAAAGGATTTTTGGCGTGCTATTTACATTCGCCATGACACAAACTCTTATTGCCGGCGATGCGACGAATTTATCTGGGGAATGGAAAGTGATTGATGATAAAAGTGGTTTTACATTAGTCAAAGTAAAAATTACAGCCCCCCAGCCTCATCTTTATCAAGGTCATATTATTGAAGCTTTTAACCCGCCTAATCAGCCTGTGCGGGATTTAAGTCATTTAAAAGGCTTTCATCTGCTTCAAGGGCTTAAACAAGACCTAAAAGATCCTTACAAGCTTACAATTGGAGAAGTCGTTGACCCAGCAATTAATCAGCGCTATCAAGTCAATGGTAAACTGACTAAAAGAGGTCATATGATGATTTTACGCAGCCCTTCAGATTCCGATAAAGCCAGCCGTAAACTGTCATGGGTACGCATTAGATAAATAGATAAATAAAAAAGCCTGCTTGATGCAGGCTTTTTTATTTATCTATTTTTTCTTTTTTATAGATATGCAGTCGTCACCTGCTCAAAGCCTTTAGCCAGCAGTATGCTGCGCGCCATCATAGACTCGCCTGCGATTTCCATACGGCCAATTTCACCTGACGTTTCCACAACAAACAAGGCGCGTTCAAGCCGTTTTTGCATAAAAACAGTGAATACTTTTTCCAAATCATCACCAAACTGATCAATCACTTGCGAAAGTACAATCGCATCTTCAACTGCTAGGCCTGCACCTGAACCTAAATGCGGCGTGGTTGCATGTACGGCATCACCGATCAGAAGCGCAGCCCCGCGATGCCAATCGCCATTGACCATAACCCGTTCTAATGGACGGTAAATAATCGGGGTTTCTGCATTAATGCGGTCGATATATGGCTTTAATACCAGCTCAAATTCCTGCAGCAACTGCTTGGCAATTCGCGGCAAATCTTCAGGTTCACGCCATACTTTTTCCTTAGGCACACATTCCATCATATACATATACATTTGCGTTGGGCTACAGGGGTTAAAGCCCACTTTCATTGTTTCAGACTGGAACATACGGCCGCGCACAATGTCCGCAGGACGGTCAAATTGCAGGCGCCAGCAAGCTTGCCCTGTATATTCAGGGGCAGCCTGTTCAGGCATCAGCAGCTTGCGCAATTTAGAAAATACGCCGTCCGCGCCTACCACTAAATCATAGTGCTGTTCACGGCCGCTTTCAAATTTCACAAAATTGCCGTGCTCTAAACTGCTGCGGATCTCCGATACACTGTCGCCCAGAAATACGGGAATGTCTAGTTCCTGCACTTTTTTGGACAAAATATCATGCAGTACAGGGCGTAAAATTGCGCCTTCAGATGGGAAATCATCCGCAATGACGCGTTTAGATAAAACGGTGCGGATAAAATTGCCCTGCTGATCATAAATGTCCACACCATCATGCACAAAGCCTTGTGCGGCAATTTCATCCTGCAACCCAAGGTCGCAAAGCGCACGCAGTGTCAATACTGACAATGTCAGGCCTGTACCCAAGGCTTTCCAATCTTCTGACTTTTCCACCAGTTCAACGATATGTCCTGCCTGTTTCAGTTTAATGGCTGCGGCCATTCCACCTATACCGCCGCCAAGTACCAAGATTTTCATGGCTAATCCTTTAATTTCCAATCCTAATTTAAACGCATTTATTTCTAACCGATTTGAGCTTAATCAAATTTTAAAGCGCGCTGTATCCAAATACACTCAAAGCAGTTATGCAAAATTGCGATAGCAAAACAAAGTTCAGTGTCTATTTTTGCTTATTCTGCGTCCTGCTGTGATAACGGAAAGCGAGCAGAATCATGAGTGGCTTCAGACATATTTTTTATCAGCATGCAGAGCGTCATGACTGCAGCAGGCATAGCCAGGATCGTAAAAATTTGACTCCAGCCAATATTGTTGACCAAATACCCCATGCACGTTGTGCCTACAACTACACTAAAGCGGCCTATGACGTACATCCAGGAAGCCCCGGTAGTACAAACAGCGGCAGGATAGAACTTGGCAATCAATACAGGTAAAGATGACTGCGCCGTATTTTGCAGTGTACCCGCACAAATCATCAAACCACAGAAAAAGCATAGCCACAGGCTCAAGGTTTCTGCAAGATATTGACTGGAAAAAAACCATCCGCATAGATTGCAATACGGACAGTTGCTGACTTTGTGCTTCTAAACGAAAACTTTGCTACAGTGCAAATGCATTTATTTTTTGCAAAATATCCTGTATCCGCGATTGGTCTGCACCTGTCAGCAGCAAATACCGCACAGATTCGGGCAGCAGCCATGCCACCAGATTGTCAGCAGTAACGGTAAAATACCGCTCAGCAGCAACATGCTCTCCCAGCCAAAATGCGGAACAATGTAAGCCACTGCAAAACCGCCTGTGGCTGCGCCTATTGGAAAGCCGCAGTACATGGTATTAACGATAAAGGCGCGCTTGTGTGCAGGGCAATATTCTGACAGCAGCATCTTGGCATTCGGCAAAGCAGCACCTACCCCCAAGCCTGCAATAAACCGCAGAATTTCCAGCTGCGTTAAATTCTGGGCAAAGCTGGAGAGCATGCAGCTGCATGAAAAAATAAATACTGAAAATAAAAGTAATGTTTTACGGCCAAATCGATCGGCTAAAGGCCCGAGAACGATTGCCCCCAATTGCTGCGCCGATTAAAGCTACACTGAAAAAAAACATCATCACAAAAATAAGCCATTGAAAATTTGACCAGCCATGCTGATCTAAAAAAGCTTGAATATGCATGTGCTCATCCTTGTCGATGCATCGGAAATATGTGATTTTTTTCAGCATAGCGCAATGCACCCCAAGCAATGTTCTGTGAAGCTGGATATTAGATATTGCAGAAATAGATAGTGCTTCATTCTATAATATTGATACAAAAAAAAGCCGCTCTTTCGAGCGGCAACCAAGGAAAAGCTTGCTGCAGTTTTTATTGTTTATGGTGGTTCTATTTCGCCAAAATGACCTGTGATTTTAAATGGTGCTGCGCCAGTGCAATGGCTGCATTAGAGCAAATGACAAAGATCAGCATTGAAAGCGACATATTGATTTGCGCACCCCACAGCAGGACATTCAGCAATATCCCGCTAAGCAGGCCAAAGCCAAATTGCAAACTGCCCATCAAAGCGCTGGCAGATCCCGCCTGACGGCCTTGCTGCGACATGGCTAAAGCTGTAGAGTTCGGCGCGGTTAATCCAATACCCGCAACAGCTAAAAACAAACCTGCAAGCATTAAAGGCAGTTCAAATACAGAAAAGATAAATGCGATCAGCAATAAAAATACGCCAAATGCCTGAACTGCCCCGCCCAATGTCAACCGCTGCGCTACGCTATATTTCTTTTCCAGCTTATGGTTCATAGATGACAGCAATACAGTCCCTACCGCATTGAATCCAAATACATACGCAAACTGTTGTTGGCTGAAATGGTATTGGTCCATGAATACTGCCGATGCCGCATTGATATAGCAAAACAGAATACCAAAGCTGAAGCAGCCAGCATGGGATATAAAAAACTGCGGTCTTGCGCAATACGCACATACAATTGACCTGCCTGCATAAAAGACAACTTTAAACGGCGTTCTACAGGCAAAGTTTCTTTAAATTGCAAAAGCACCCAAATTAGACTGACAACACCCAATGCTGTTAAGGCCACAAAAATAGACTGCCATCTAAAAAAGATCAGCAGCCATGCGCCAAGTGTCGGGGCAATGACCGGTGCAATCCCCATGACAATCATCATGCTTGCAAAGGCTTTGGCGGCATGGGCCGTGTCTAAAACATCACGAATTGCCGCACGCGCCAGCACCAATCCCACACAACTGCCAAGCGCCTGCAGCACACGGACAATCAGCAATGTGCTTAAGCTGTCTGCATAAATACATAAAATGCTGGCAACCATGTGCAGGCTTAAGCCAAAAATCAGCGGTGTTCTACGGCCAATTCTGTCACTGATGGGGCCATAAATTAACTGGCCGATGGCTAAACCTAAAAAGTAAGCCGGCAGCGAGTTGGATACCAAAAGCGTCGATGTGCCGAAATCACTCGCCATTTCTGGCAAAGCAGGCAAATACATGTCTGTCGATAATGGTGCAATCGCAGTCAATACAGCCAGTAGAATAATCCAGCCTGTACGGTAATGGCTTGGTGATGCATTCATCTGCATAGTCCATTTTCCCTATTTTTAAGCGCAGGAACCTCTCCAGCCTGAGAAGTTTTAGGCCAGCGCCGCTTTATGTTTGATTATTAAATGCTGATTTAATGCGCTTGAGTTAAAACCGCCCGATTCAGCAAGCCTTGATCCGCCACGATGGTTTGCCCCGTCATGACTTTATTGTGCTGTGAGGCCAAAAAGGCATAAATTGCCCCATAATCCTCTGCATCCGGCAAATCCTGCAGCAGGCTGATGGACTGGAATAGATTTAAAAAAGCATCTTTTGGAATATCCGACTGTTTTTGATGATCCAAATTCAAGGCTTTCGGGCCTTTTAATTGACTGTTGCCAATCGCAGCTGGCGCTACGCCATTGACACGGATCTCGGGTGCAAACTCGAAAGCCAATTGCTGAATCAAACTACGGATTGCGCCTTTAGTCGCCGTATAGACCGCACCGCCGCCATCCGCGGCATAAGCGGCTGTAGAGGTGGTAAAAACCAATGCCCCCTTGCTGGCTTTCAGCAAATCGGCAAAAATATGTGCCGTCAGCAAATACCCCTTCACATTGACATGAAACATCTCATCAAATAATTGATCTAAATGTTCTGCTGTCATGCGTTGAATCGGCAGGTTGCCATCAAAAATTCCTTGGGCGCCAATCACTGCATCCAATTTTGAATATTTAGCCTGAATGGCTGATTTACATGCGTGTAAATCAGCAATCTGAGTAACGTCACAGCGCAGCAATAAATCCTGCTCATCAAACGCTGAAGCGATCAACTGCAATTTATCTTGATCAATATCCGTCACAATGACTTGAGCGCCTTGAGCCTTACAGTACTTGGCAATGCCCAGCCCCAAGCCTGAGCCCGCGCCAGTGATCAATATCGTGTGATTTTGCAGCATATTGCTTCTTCCTTGATGAGTGTTTGATCAGAGAACCTTTTATTTTAGGCTCTCAGTTTCCACATTATTTTAATTACAGCTCTGACGGCACATTTGCAGGTTTTGGTTTGTGTTTCATATATACAGGAACTGAAATATTCAAAGCAAAACGACCATCATTGCTGACTGCATTTTTAGTTTCAATATCTTTAGACCAGCTGAGGCCTATAAATAAGCCGTGGCCGAAGTCTTTAAGCACTTGAACGCCTAATCCAATCTGGCGCGCTTTGCCATTTATGGTTCCATAATATGCCGTGCCATTATTTTCATCACTGGTCACCTGCTCACGCACATAGCCGATAGGGCCAATTTGCAAACCGGGATGGATTGAATCCAGTTTTTTCAATACCGTGGCATCAAAGAAGAACTCATCGCCAGAATCGTATTTGGTATCGTCATTTTCAAAGTTATAAAAATAATGTGATTCTAGGGAAATGTTCCAATTCTGATTCATTAAGCTATAACCAACACGCGGGTTAAGCGACCAATATTCGCCGCTGGTATTTGTCCCCCCGAGTTTCCATGAACCCGTCGTAGTAATGGCGCCTAAACCTGCACTGACAAATTGCCCAGGATTCAATGTCCATGCAATATCGGCAAAATGCACATCAATATTGGCGATATTGTTATTTGAATGCTTGCCAACATCGCCAAGCATCGGATTGCCGATATCTTCTTCCGCCATAATGAATGGAATCGCCATCCAAGCGCGGTAATCACCGCCTAACAGCTGCAGCCCAGGCGTATAAATAAAAATTGATGTTGATGCAGGCGCATTCAGTTTCAGCCCCATATTATCGCCATTGTCATCCTTAAGCTGACCATTAAGGTGCTTCGTCGAACTTGTATAGTACAGGCCTGGCGGTAACGGCGCGCTGAGCGGAATACCCATGGTATTGCCTGCCGGTGCTTGCGGCGATGCCCCCGGCTCTAAAGCCCAAACCGTATGAGAAATAGAAATACCCAGAAGACTGAAAGCAAATACCTGCTTCACTTGTTGTTTTAACATTGCTGACTCCATAGCCATGTTTAATTTTCAACTCAAAGTTATTGAAAATAAGTGTCTATAGTCAGTCAAAAAACCACAAAGCAGATATCTATGTATTAGATAGAAATATCATCAACTGCCATTGAATCTATGCATAAGTTCGACTGGATGAATGATTATTTGCAGCAGTCCTTTCACCTGCGTGGACATTTCCTTTGTGATCTGCTTTTAAATATAAAATTTGACAATTAATGTTGTCAAAATATATCTTATCAATTTCCATTTCATTAAAAGAAGAATCAGGATTGAACCATGGAAGTACAGCGCAGCTCACGTGTACATAGTTTCACCAATGATGTTTTAGAAGATTTTGATGCAGTAAAAATTTCACAGCTCATTCAAAATAAAGAGATTTCGTCTCAAGAAGCTGTTCAAGCCGCCATAAAACGTGCTGAAACAGTCAATCCTGTATTGAATGCAATTCAATTTGAACAATTTGAAAAAGCGCTGCAAAGCAGCCAGCTGCCCAACAAAGGCATTTTTTCAGGTGTGCCTTTTTTTATGAAGGACAATACCGATTTAGCTGGGCTGCCAACCCACCACGGCTCTCGGGCCATTCATACACCGCCCATTGCGCAAATGCCTCAATTCAGCCAGCAGCTGGCCGATCAGGGTTTTATCTTTTTAGGCAAAAGCACCATGCCTGAATTTGGCTTAAATGCCACAACTGAATATAAAGACGGTTCTGCAACACTGAATCCATGGCATACCGCATTTTCCAGCGGCGCATCTTCAGGCGGTTCAGCCGCTTTGGTGGCTGCCGGTGTCGTTCCTATTGCACATGCCAATGATGGCGGCGGTTCGATCCGCATTCCTGCCGCCTGCTGCGGTTTAATTGGCCTCAAGCCAACCCGGGGACGAACGTATGACAGTGAGGCGGCTGCTAAACTGCCCATCAATATTATTTCAGAAGGCATTCTAAGCCGCAGTGTGCGTGATACTGCACACTTTATTGCAGGCATGGAGCGCAGTTTTTATAATGTGAATTTGCCGAAAATTGGATTGATTGAACATAAATCAAACCGAAAATTGCGCATCGGCGTGGCGCAGCGCTCAATTACTGGCACTGTAGATGCCGAAACCAGCGCCACACTTGAAAAAACAGCAAAACTGCTGGAAAGTTTGGGGCATGATGTTGAGTATTTCCAGTTGCCTTTTTCACAAAATTTTGTCGATGACTTCAGCCAGTACTGGGGATTTCTGTCTTTTCTGCTGCAAACATTTGGAAAACAGCTGTTTGGTGCAAATTTTCAGCCTGGAGAATTGGACCACTTAACGGTCGGGCTATCAAAACTATATAAAAAGAATTTTTATAAAACGCCGTTGTTTTTACACCGTTTGAAGCAGATCCGTCATGAATATCAGCAGATCTTCACCCAGTTTGATGTCCTGCTATCTCCTGTACTGGCGCACACTACGCCAAAACTGGGCTATATCTCACCGCAGCTGCCTTTTGATGAGCTATTTGCACGAATTCAAAATTATGTCACCTTCACGCCGATACAGAATATTGCCGGCGCGCCCGCAATTTCTCTGCCCATGGGATCAACCACAGCCCATGGACTGCCTATAGGCATGCAATTGTCCGCAAATTTAGGGGATGAACGGACGCTTTTAGAACTGGCATTTGAATTGGAAGAAGCGCAGCCATGGACTAAAATTAATGTGCAGCAGCTGGGTTCGGAATAATTTCCGGCCCCTATCATCACAGCGTATGTTTATTGCAATTACATTTGATTGACTTTATACAGCTCCTTCAATTAAAAAACCGCTTAAAGCGGTTTTTTAATTGATCTTTTACAGCACTTCAAATTCAATTCTGCGGTTCTTTTTACGGCCATCAGGCGTCGCATTATCCGCGACAGGCTTATTTGAGCCTAATCCTTCAGCACTCATGCTGTCAGCGGCGATGCTCTTGCTCACTAAATAATTTTTAACTGCCACCGCCCGTTCCTGACTCAAGGCTAAATTTTTAGCGCCGTCACCTGAACTGTCGGTATGGCCAATAATTTTGACTTTTTTACCGCCAACCTTATTTAAAGCGACCGCCATTTCATTCAAGATCTGCATGCCGGATGGCGCTAAAACGGCACTGCCGGATTCAAACTCAATGATTCGGTTTTTTAACGCGGCATCAATGATCTGCTGTTCTGCAGCATTTACAGTTAATTGTGTATTCACTTTAAAGGTTGATGGCACAAGGCTTTGCATTCTTGCCGATGTCTGCTGTATCTCCTGAGGATTGGTGATTTTCCCGGTTAAATTCACGTGTGTACCGCGAACCGACAACTGTCCCTGCTGCACTTTTTTCAAATCATCGCCAATCATATTGCTGACATTGCTGCTCCAGCCATTTGGCGCTGCCACCGTCCGCACCTGTATTTTGTCTACCACATTTTCATGCCCATACATCATATACGCTTTGTTCAAAATTTCCTGCTTCGCTGCTTCATTCGGCACTGCGCCTTCGATCACAACAGGCTTCTGCGCATAAGACAAAACGCTGACTATAGGCAAAACAATGAGCAAGAATTTACTCAACCCACTCTTTTTTTTATATTTATTCATCGTTATTCATCTATAAAAGTTTGTCGGAACAGTTTAATTGCCTGTGTCAGGCTGATTTGTCGCTCGCTTAATGCCTGTTCTAAGGCTGCAAGCCCGGCATTCTGCTCTAAATATGGATCAATCCATTGTGCATCAATGAGCGACACCCAATGATCATTGATGATATCTTGGGTGAAAATGCTGCTGAGCGCCCTAATATCAGCGCCTTGAAAGCCAATCAGCAGTTTTGGAGACTCACTGTGCAGGATGCCGATCAGCAGCTCTGCATTTTGGCTTTCGATGAACCGGCTGATTAAGTTGACCCAAAATGCGGCAATTTCATAGCAATAGCTGATATTGCTGATGGGTAAAATCAGTACTTTATTTAAGCGTGAGGTGCCATGCCGAATAATCGGCTGCAGCAGCAGCCCTAAGCCAATCATGCTTTGCGCCAATTGATAAGGCGTTAAATTCAGCATTTTGGCAAAAGAATGCACAGTATGATGCTCATAAAAAGACGCGGTTTCTTCTGTGCCGAAAATCTGAATTTCATCTGAAAGCTTGCTCAGCTTATCCAGTAAAATATCAGGATCACGGATTGACCGCATTATTCGGTTGCGCTGATATAAATCTATTAAAGTCAGCTTATAGCGGTATGGTGCAAAGATAATGTTGTCAAAAGGGTCATCTAATTCGAGCAAATGGCACAGAACCATCGGAAACTGCCGGCCTGAACTATCCTCGCTGCTGATTAAATTCGCGGCCAAAAACCGTTTATCTTGCGGACTGGCAATAAAAAAATCTAAAGACGGCAGTTTGGAATAAGCCTCTTGAAAATACTCTGAACGCATTGCTATTTCCAGCGCTTCAGTCACCCATTGATCAATCAGTTGAATCAAAGCGTACTGCCCGCGTGACTTTAAAAAATCACCGCGCGCTGGGCATTTTCCATAATAAAGCGGCGTCGTTTTTACGTCATACATGAGCATTTCTCCGGTATGCCCCTATATATCTTTAATGCTTTCATGGTGCAGTTCCTCCTGTTTGTCCAGCTTGGAGCGACGCTGTTAAACCAGCTGCAGCGGCTGATGCAGGAGCCGGCATTTCCTGCGCGGCAACAACCCGAACCGCTTTATTCATGACCACTTGATTAGCCAGCGCCATGCCTCTATAGCCTGGGTTTGAACCAATATTGCCGGCATTGCTGCCGCTCACTAAGCGGAAGTTTACTTTGACAAATACATTGGCATCTTGCTTGCTTCTCCACACCATTTCAAAAGAGTTGCCCTTTTGTGTGCGTTCCGCACCTTCGACTAGACGGTTAATGCCATATTCGCCAGGCTCATCGAAAATCGTATGGGTTTTACCTTCCAAATCAATTGCGGTAATTCTCGCTCCAGGTATTGCCCCTTTATTTGGCCATACAAAATTCACCCATTGCTGTACACCATTTTCAAACACCATTCTTTGTCCATCAATATCAATGGTATAAGACAGCAGCTGTTGATTTTCCAATGGATAGAACTGGAAATTTGACTGATTGGGAGATGCAGATACAGCTGCAGGCTGATTCAATTCACCTGTGGCCATTCCATTGCTGGGCGACACGTAATTTTGGAAATTGGCCGCAAACTGCGGGTTAATGCCAATGCCTAAATCCTGCCACGTTTTAGAGGTTAAGGTATAGCCGCGGCGGATGACAAAGGGATCCAGATATTCTTTGACAAAACGCGCAATGCTGCCGCTTTCACCAAAAATCTGATTGATTTCATTGCTGGTCGCCTGCAAAGTTGCGCTCGGATTAAACGGATATTTTGTGAGTAAATTAGTTGAAAAGGGCTGATAAGCCTGCAGCATCCACAGCTTATTCATTTCATCCTGCGCTGGTGTTAACAGTGTCTCAAAGGACTGCGTCAACGGCGCTATCAGCAGTTTATGCAACAGCTGCTGATCAGATTCTTTTAACCCAACAGCCATTTTTTCATCGACATACTTTTGAGTGCTGTTGAATACCGAATTTTGATCGTTGATCGTCTGCTTAGCCAAAGTCATGCTGGCTGGGCCAAAATCGCCCGCACTGCGCAAATCATTCAGTTTGCTGCGCACCTGTCCCATCGACAGCATATATTCATCCAGCAATGATTTATTTTGCTGATCGTCACGCTTGCGGACAATTTGATAGAACATTTGAAATTCTTTTGCGATCACGCCTTGAACAGCAGCTGGCATATTCTGCTGCGCCAGTTTTGCGTCATCACGGTTAAGCACTTTACGCTTAAACCAAGCCGCAAATCCTGTTTTAGGCGCCGCTAATTCAGCCTGTACCGCAGGATTATCCCAGCTGGTTTCTTTAGCAGTACGTTCCAGTACTGCACGGATTGGGGAGTTTTCAGGCTCGCCCCAGATATCCATATGCTTCGCCTGCTGTTTAAAGTCCGCATTTTTAGCATAATGAATCCCATTTAAAAATTTCCGCCATTCTGCAATATATTCCTGCTTATACAGCTCGGTCAGCTGCTTGCGGATTTGCTCAGGACTGCCGCTGAAAGTCAAATCATCCGACTGGGTCATATTCAGCACCCAATCTTTGCTGTCCGTTGGACTGTTGGCTGCCTGTTCTATGGCCTCTTTTACATAGCCGTTCCAAGCCTGATAACTGAATATCCCTGGCAATGCATAGCTGCCGAGCATACTGTTTTGACTTGACTCACCAACAATCTGCTTAATCGTCAGTGCTGGAAACCGTACAGATCCGCGCATTTTAATTTCATTGTAAACCCGGTCGCGCGCCGGTATGCCTGTGCTAATTGAAGTTAAAATTTGACGGGTTTGCTCCACAAGATTTGCATCAGATTCCAAACGCGGGAACTTAGGATCATTGGCCAGTGTCATCGCGTAACATAAAACTTGTTCCGCCTTCAAAATCATTTCATTGCGCGGCAATGAACCGCGGTTCGCATCCAGCCATGAACGCCAGAAGCGTGTGACCTGATCGCTTAAATGGCTTGACTCCATATATTGCGGATTGCTGAGCATTAAGTATGCTTTTAAAGCATTATATGCATCTTGCGGATTCGTATCCGCCGGCTCTGAAAAAGGCTGATTCGTGCGGACGGCTTGATTCAGCTGGACATTAATATGATTTTCTTTCAGCACGGCTTCATTGGCCTTCACGCGCTGCAGATATTGCCCCATATTTTGCTGTGCAGGCATCAAGACAATCTGCTGAATACCTTTTAAATACTCGGTTTTCAGCTTTTCCCGGATATCATTGCCCTGATATAAGCCAAAACTGTATTTTAAAGGGCGCTCTTGTTCAAAATGATCCAGCTGCTGCAGATGCCCCTGCAAAATCAGCAAGGCATCCAGCTGTGTAGACAGTTCACCGCCTGAACGCGCTTCCATCTGAACGACTTTGGCCAAATCAGCATTGGCCTCCGCAATTAATTGCTGATTATTCCGATATGACCAGACCCATAAACTTAAAAGAATAGCGACTGCGCATAAAGCGCCAATAAATAATAAAAACCGCTGGCGCTTGCGTGCAGGATTGATATGCTGCTTGACTAAATTTTTATCCTTTAAAATAACACTGGAAAACAGCCCTTTCAGAAAATAGCCGTGATCTTGGGATATTGAATTAGTCGGTACGCCATAATCACTGTCATCCCCCTTAATTAGATGAAAATCTTCAGCAATTTGTTCAGTCATCGGACTTTCTATCATACCCTCCTGCAAAGCGCTGGTAAAATAAAAGCCGCGGAATACGGGTTTGAACTGATAAGGATTTTCCTGAAACAGCGTCCCGATAAAAGTCTTTAATACAGGCTTTAAGCTTTTAAATTCTAAAGGAAAGGTCATCACGCTAGGGGAAATGTTCTGCGAATGCCTGCGGCTCAAATGTGTCGTGCTGACACTTTTTAAGCCGTCATATAAAATGCTGTAATGCTTTTCAAACAGCTCTAAAGAATTTTCTGAAGAATTTGGATCGTACGGCAGAGTGGCGCCCCAAACTTGGTTAAACTCATCGCTGTCATAGCAGTCAAAGAACTCCGTAAATCCAGCAATCAAATCCATTTTTGAGAACACTAAATAGACTGGCGCAAAAATTTCCAGCCGGTCGGTTAAGTCTTGAATTCTAGCGCGTAAATTTTTAGCCAATTTAATCGACTTTTCAGGGCTTTGGCTGACCAGCTCCGCCACACTGACAATCACAATCAAGCCATTAATCGGCGCTTTAGTGCGGTTTTTCTTTAAAATATTGAGAAATCCCAGCCATTCCGAGTGATCTTCTGCATAAACGGAGTAGCGTCCCGCCGTATCCAGCAGAACACCTTCGGTAGAAAAGAACCAGTCACAATTTCGTGTCCCGCTTAAACCGGCGGAGACCATTTTTTGATGTGTTTCTTCAAATGGAAACCGCAATCCTGAGTTGTAAATGGCTGAACTTTTGCCTGCTGCCGGATTGCCAATCACCATATACCAAGGCAGCTCATACAGTGCAGCGCTGCCTTTTTTATCCCCTAATTTCGATTTCCGAATGAGCTGTATCGAATCCTTCATTTGCTGATTAATCAGCTGCAATTCCTCTTTATTTTTAATTTTTCCGTATTCTGCTTCTGTATCTTTAGAAATCGCTTCAGACAGTATTTCGCCTTGCTTGCCATGGCGGTAATGCTGAACTAGCTCGTAAATGCCCCAAATGATCAGACTGAAAATATAGACAGTTACAATAATCCAAAACACTTTATCCGGTACGGCATTATGCATGGCTAAAATGGCCACAAAAAATGAAAGCGCCATAATTACTTTAGGATTGGTTACATACTGCCAGACATAGCCCAGCAAGGTATAAAATAATGTATTCACGTGTTTCTCTTATTGGTTTTATTACGGTGAATGAAGCAATTCTTTATCAGTTTGTTCTTCTTGATACGCTTCAAAAAATGAATATGCGTGATCTAGCTCAATGCTGAAAACCATGCTGATTAACTCTTCAGCCAAATGCATGCCCAGCATGAAGCTGAAAATTTTTGCCAGCTGCTGAGTATTCCCAAGACTGGAATGCGTATATAAAAAATGGTGCGGTTCAATCAAAGAATTGGCAAATTTCCGCTGCAGCTGTTTTGAGGTTTTGATATTCAGCGCATCATCTAAAATCAGCATGAAAGGTTCGTCCTGCTGATACTGCTGATGGCTTTGAAGCTGGTTTTTCAGCAAGAAGCTTTCAATACTGGCTTCATCCAGCATAATTTTGAGCGTTTTTTGCGGTATCAACCCGCTGATTTCAGTATTTAAACCAGCAATACACCAGCTGGACGCATATTCAGAGGCAATATACTGTTCCGATTGCCAATACTTTTCATCTAGCCAATCCTGATCAATCTCAGAGTCAGCGCCAATAATGAGATTGAAAACATACTCCTGCTGTGCGATTTGTTCTAAAAGCGTTAACCACTCAGCATAAGAAGTTTGATGACTGAAAAAGTGCTGTTTAATTTCAATTTGCGCACGCAAAATCGAGAACTGTTCTGCCAGCAGATGCTGCATACGTGCGCATGATTCATCATTCCAATGATGAATCATGCTTTCAGGCAGCAGAATATGAATGCAAAGCTTATTCAACCTGGAAATGGGTTCAGCCATTCCTCCTGCATCTTCCTCAAAATCATCCTCTGCCTGATACTCTCCAGTCCATGCGGGATGCATCCGGTATTGATATGCTATTTCACTGTCATAAAACATGGCAGAGTTTTTTAAATGTTCGGCTGTGGACGATAGAGTATCTGCATGCTGTTCCAGTTGATGCATAATCAGCTGGCGGACTCTTTTCTCGCGCCGGGATAACTGCATTGAATCATCATCTTCCGCGTCAACTGCATCATCTAAATCTTGAATCCGTAAAGATAAAACGGGCAAGCCATAAGCATTAAGCAAATCTGCATCCAGTTCAGGGCTTCTAAATTGCTTATACTGTGCAAGAATCGATTCATTTTCACCAAAACTATGCCGTGCAGCTGATGAATAAATATTGAGAGCAAACTGCCTGCTTTGATTGGATTTTTCCTTTTTCTCCCTGCTGATATTTTCAGCAGACTGCAGTTCAAAATCAGCAGCCTGCTGCAATTTCTCTTCTTTCTTTGCTTTGTAGCGCTGAATCGCCTTAAAGATAAAATAAGGTGATAGAACAAGCGCAGTGATAAGCATCGGTAGAATTACGAGATAGCTTATTAAATCTGAATTGGCCGGATCAAAAGCAGTATCGCGCCAGTAATAAATAACACATGTATTGATGACAAGAGCTAAGCCAGCAAAAGCCGTTATTATTATTTTAATCATTGTATATCCCCTATTAATGCATAACAGGTTTCAGCATTGTCCATGAATGAATTTGGGCTCAGAAATGTTCCCTGTGCTAAGCCAGCCACAGTGTTCAAGCCTAAACAGGCAGGCAGAATATGTTCTTCTTTTAAGATCAGGCGCACATCAACCTTCAGCGCAGGGCTGCACCATGTGTTGATGATTTGTTTCAGTTTTTCACTCATTGGGCGCCGAGGCAGAAAGCTTAAATAATCCTGCTGGCTTAACGGGCCAATCGTCAGTTCGATCTTGTCGTCTATTTGACGCACAGTTTCACCGCAAAAAGTATTGATGCCCAAACAGCTTGAGAGTGCCCCGCCCAGCATTGTTTTTTGTTCATCCGCTAAACTGAATTTGACGGGAATATATTCCTGAACTTCAAAGTTTGCATCAAAAACACAGCTTAAAATCGTTTTCAGCGCATACACTGCATTGGTTTGCCCCTGCATCAGTCCTGAAAATTCTGCAAAATAATCTCCCAGCCCGGTTTGCCCATGATGGCCTTTAATATAGCCATTTAAAGCATGAATAATATCTAAGTAATTATTTTCATTATCAATTTCATACCGCATAGGCAGGTTGTAATTGAGGCTGGCATCAATATATTGCGCGGTCAGTTTATGATTAAATAAATTTAAAAATTGATGCGCCTCAGCGGTCTGCTGGCGGCTGCTTAATTTAATTTTATTGGTATAACTGTATGGCAGAGAACCTTGTATGCCCGTTAGCCCGACTACCAGATTGGTCATATGCACTTGTTCACCATCAATATGCAGCGCTTCAATTTCACTTTGCGGGAAATTCAGTGTCAGCGAGCTGTTAAATCGGAAATCTGACGCCCAATGCCGGTCTTTCTGCAAATATGGCATATGCCTCAACAAACGGGCCGCTTGAATAAACTCGAATGATGCCGGATTTTCCAGCAAATCTTCAATTACAGAAGCATTTTGCCACCAACGTTCTGCACGCATTGGTATAGCTCCTGCTGAGATTGAATATCATAAACAGCTACATCCACATAGCTGTTCATTTGTACTTTTAAATTAAAGACTTGCGCCAATAGCTGGCTGAAAATATAGAGGCTGTGGCCGCGGAATACCTCAGCCTGAATGCCTATTTTGACTTTGATGCCACGGACAAATAATGGATAAGGATGACTATTCACCAATTTTTGTGTCAACTTAAAATCCAGCGCTTGAATGGCCTCAATAATGATTTGATTTTCACGCGATTTTGGCAAATTATATAATTCAAGCAATTCTTTAAGATGAGCAACAGCATCACCTTTCATCAATGACAGGGTATTCAGTGAAAAATGAGAAATAATACGCCACTGTTCTTGCTTATTCTGCTCAAAATAATAGGGCTTATTTGGCCTTTTCAGCATCACTGCCCGGCGCGCCAGACTGCTGTCGTTTAAGGTTAAAATATTGTGCTCTTTATTGTAGCTTTCATAAGCTAAATCTCCATTCGAGCAAAGCAGTTCAATACTAATAAAGTCAGACTGTGTGCGGTGAGGTTCCAAATGCTTTGAAAGCACCGAATAAGATAATTCCTGGTGCTTATTCTTCTGCAATGACCAATTCAAGCTATAAAAGAAATTCACCTGTTCCTGATGGTAATGACTCATTGCAAAAAAAGGTAAAATAGGATGAAGCACCTGATCTTGGCTACTTTTTTCACGGATCATGTTCATTCTTAAAATGGAATATGCCTGATAATATTTAGGATGATGGGCATCCGTAATTAAGGGATACTCCATACGCTTATGGTCAATTTTTTGCGGTTCAGCCTGCTTTTTAAATAGATTCACAACGGGTGTGCAAAATAATTTGAAATTTGCAGCATTTAATTCTGTATAGTTCCGCAAGACAGCCTGATCATTCAAATTAAGCTTAAAGTGCATCTGCACTTCAAACTCACTTTGAGAAGCATTCAAAAACTGTAAAAAATCTAAATTTAATGTCAAAAAACTGTATTTTTCCGGGCAGCAAAAATATTCCATCAATAGCCGGTAAGCCTGATGAGTATGCTGATCAACAGGCAGAATGCCTTCCTGCTCTTGAAAGCCGCCTAATGTAAACGGATTTGCGATGTCAAAAGTTTGCTGACCGGCTTTAATGGAAAAGATCGTAGTTTTTTGAAAAATGCTGTCCAATACCTGTAAAGGGAAATTAGAAATTGCATCCAAAAAGATCGGAATTTTTTCCATCTTTAATAGCGCATGTTTTTGGTTGAAGACTTCAAAACCTAAACTAATCGTCGCATTTTGGTTTAAGTGCATATGCGCTGTGGGATGCGCTTTAAACTGCAGCTGTTTAACTGCAATAGGCAGCAGACGGACGTCCTGCACCGACGAAAACTCAGATTGTACACCGCGGATGCTTTTAGATTTTAGGGCTGTCCCGCGAGGAATATGATGCACTTCCGTCAGCTGTTTGATTTTGCTGCTGTCTTCAAGTGAAATGACCGAACTGGCGGGAAAAGGTTTGAGATACTGAGGAAACATAACCTCAAAAATTGAACGCGTAAACAGGTCATAGCTGTCTGTCAATTTTTTATCAATTCTTGCAGCAATTAGCGCAAAGGCTTGTATCAGCCTCTCAATATGCGGATCATCAATCTGTTCTTGGTTTAACGATAAACGCTGCGCAATTTTTGGGTATTTATGCGCAAATTCACGAGATTGCTGGCCAAATTCCTGCAGTTGCTTTTCATAATACGGTAACAGCTCTTCAATCACAGCAAACCTACTTAAGTTTTAGTCAAAATAACATATTGTTGTGTTGTCGGTTTTAATAAAGCATCAAAAATGACGGGTTCATATAAAGGGTGAATATTTAAAAAAGCCTGAATGCTTAAGCACAGCGCTCCCATATTATGCCCTTCCATCAGCATTTCGACTTTAATCTGTTTCAGTCTGGGCTCATGCGCAGCAATAGACTGTTCAATGGACTGGCATATCTTGTCCCGGTCTAACGGATTTGATGTCGATAACCCGACAAAATCAATAATGCCAAACTGTAAAATAGACTGTTTTGCTAATGGAAAATCATCAATTTCAGGACTTAATTTAGCGGTACGGCTATTCAGCAAATCTTCCAAATCCAACGCTACCGATTCGCGTAGCTGCTGCAGAGACAAGCCTTGCTGCCCGTACAGCTCATTCGGCAGCAGGCGGTCAAATAAAGTGGTTTTAAAGCCATAAGGATAAAGCTGGTCTAAGTTCATATTTTTATTTTTAATATTTTAAATCAAAGAATAGAGGCCAAAAAGGATCAGCCTCCATCTTAATTTTAATTATGCAGCGTAAGAAGCGGTATTATTTGAAAGCGACCATTTCTTCGTTACAGCGCCTTTTTGCGTGCCGTTAATATCCTGCTGATTGTATGTCCATTCAACAGCGGCATATTTCAGGCCAAATGCCTCATGCGGCACGCCTTCATCATTTACATTCGGCGTTACGCTTGAAACCAAAACATGCTTCAGTTTAATTTGAAGATATTTTATGCGCTTGTCGCCATTTGCGCGGTAAAAGTCAATCTGCACTTCATCAAATGTATAGCCTGCAGAACATGCTTCCCAAAGCTTTGGGCTGGTAGCATCCAAATCTTTTACAAAAATCATATCTGAATGTTCAACACGCTCTGCCGTATGGCCGCCGACGCTTGAAGATGTTGCTGATTTAGGCTGGCGGATATTATGTGACCAAGAATTTACTTCCAGCCAATTTTTATGTTCAGAATCCCGAGATTCGCCATCGACTTTATATTTTCCGCGAAACTGTACGTATATATCTTTCATTGTTATATTTTTCCTGATTTTAATTTCAAGTTATTATTATGTTGCCTCAAATTAATTTGAGGACTGAGGCAGCTCAGTAACAAGTCTCAAAGACACTGATAACTCATCCAACTGGAAATGCGGCCTTAAAAAGACCACAGACTTGTAGTGTCCAGGCGCTGCTGGGTTTTCTACAACTTTTACAGACGCTTCACGCAGCGGATATTGAGCTTTAGCTTCCTGCGAAGCGCCGTCATCCAGCAGTACATATTGAGAAAGCCAGTTATTCAGAAAAGCTTCGACATTTCCCGCAGATGCAAAACTTCCTACTTTATCGCGCATCATCGCTTTTAAATAATGCGCAATGCGCGAAACAGCCATGATGTATTGGATTTGACTGGATAAAGCTGAGTTGGCATTGGCCGTATCGCTGTCATATTTTTTAGCTTTCTGTGCAGATTGCGCGCCAAAAAATGCTGCATAATCAGTATTTTTACAATGCACCAAGGGCACAAAACCTAAGTCGCTCAGTTCCTTTTCACGACGGTCTGTAATGGCAATTTCTGTCGGACATTTAAAGACAACTTCGCCATCATGGGTTTTAAATGTATGCACAGGCAAGCCTTCCACTAAGCCGCCGCCTTCAACACCGCGAATTGCCGCACACCAGCCGTGCATATCAAACGCATTGGTCAAACGGGTCGAAAAAGCATATGCCGCATTCATCCATAAATATTCATTATGGTTTTCTCCTGAGACTTCTTCTACATAGTTAAAGCCTTCAGTCGCCGTGCCTTCTTTAGGATGATACGGCAAACGCCCTAGCACGCGCGGCATGGTTAATGCCACATAGCGCGCATCATCGCTTTCACGGAAAGACCGCCACTGCACATATTCAGCCGTTTCAAAAATTTTTGAGACATCACGCGGACGGTCTATATCCGTAAATATCTCTAAACCGAACATTTCTGGGCTGGCTGCTGAAATAAATGGCGCATGCGCAGCAGCGGCCACATGTGAAATTTGCTCCAGCAGATACATATCTGCAGGCGTCCGGTCAAAGTCAAAATCACCAATGAGCGTTGCATAGGGCGCACCGCCAAATGAGCCATACTCTTCTTCATAAATCTTCTTGAACAGCGTGCTTTGGTCGAAATCTGCCGCACCTTGAAAATCTTTAATCAATTCTTTTTTTGTTGTATTGAGCATCCGGATTTTAATTAAAGAATTAGAAGGTGTTTCTTGGCAAAAATAATATAACCCGCGCCATGTTGATTCTACTTTTTGAAAATCCGCATGATGCATGATTTGGCTCAGCTGCTTTGAAATCAGTGCATCAATCTCTGCAATGCGCTTATCGATAGATAAAGCCATATTTTCAGAAATGGTAATGGTCCCTGCCATGACTTCTTTCGCCAGCTCGCCAATGAGGCTTTTCGCACGGTCATGTTCATCGTCTGTACGCGCTATGCGGCTTTGCTCAACGATTGAGTCCAGTAACGTATAATCTTCTTTCACTGTAAGATTGGATGCGGCAGCCAAATTTGAATTACTCATTTTCAGCCTCCAAACTCAATTTACGCACTTGATCAGTATTCTGCAGTACATCATCCAGCAGATCTTCCAGACGTTCGTTATTGGAAATTTTATTGCGCAAATCGGTCAAGCGTTCACGCGCGGCAACCAATTTTTTTAAAGGATCAACCTGCTGCACGACATTTTCAGGGCGGAAATCATCCATTGATTTAAACGTTAAATCGACTGATATTTTCCCGCCTTCTTCCGTCAATGTATTATCGACTTGAAAATTTGCCCGCGGCGCTAAAGATTCAATCACTTCATCAATATTATCCAAATCAACATTAATGAACTTTTTATCTTTCAGTTTGATTTTTTCTAATTCAGAGGCCGCGGAAAAGTCTCCCAAAACCCCTACAACAAATGGCAACTCTTTGATCTCTCTGCCATCTCCTACTTCAACATCATAAGTCAGCTGCACTCGCGGAGGTCTGATCCGCTGCAATTTTTTCTGTACACTTTCACGCTTGGCCATCTTCTTTTCCTTTTTATTTTTTATTAAATGTTTCAAATGGTGATGAATTTAAAGCTTTTTCGGCAGATTCTTTCACCACAGGTGCTGTTGTTCTATTGGTTTTAGGCGCCTTAGCTGCTGCGCTTTTCGGAGCTTCCGCTTTGGTTTTTTTTACTGCTGCTATTTTCGGTGGCGCTTTTTTATTTGATTTCTTTTTATTATAGGCATTTTCTGAAAACGCAGTTTCTCTGTTTTGCACCACAGGCTGGGCAAAACGGATTGTATCAACTAATATTTTTGCCGGCAGATACGCTTCTTCAGATAATGAACGAAGCTCTACTGTGCGCATATGATTTAATGCATTTTGCGAAATTGCCGTCCCGGCTAAAAATTCAGCATCTGTCATTTCTGGCGTACTGATATTTTGATTACGCAATTGAGCAACAGCTTGAAGGGCTTTTAAATTATAGCCTTGTGCTTGATATTTCTGCGCTATCTGAATCTGCAGCCCTGAAAGCAGCGCTTGATTCTTTCTATTAGTTTTATCACACATTTGAGTATAGAGACTGATTAAATCAGCATCTGTATCTCCAGCCGCCAGCGGATACAACTTGACGCAGGATTTATTCAATTCAAGTGAATCTTCTTTCTTGGCATAGCTTACTTGTGCAATACAGACAGCAACAATCATCGGCACGAAAAGCATGCCTTTGGTCAAAATACGCATTTATTATTCTCTAAATTTAGTCGTTATCAGCAAGGTTCATCACTTATTATTAATTTGTGATTCTTCCTTTTTCTAATCATTTTTAGTTTTACGGAGCAGATTTAACAAAAAACAGTCACTAAAAGTCAATACAAAATTTTATTTATCTAACAAAAAGTGTCATTTTTTGATTTTTTTTGGAAAAAAGTGCAAATTAATTTTTCTTTTTTTTTAAAATATGTAGAATAGGCCGACCGCTTTATTATAAAAAACAACTTAAAGCATTGATTTAAAAAATAATATTATTATTTAATTAAAATTAGCCCGTAAATAGACTTATTCCAATAAGCTGCGTGTTATTAAAAAGACAGAGATATCTATGAATAATTTAAAAATTTTAATTACAAAATTATCAGCACAATCACGCTTATCACTTGAAAAATCAGCCAATACCTGCATATCACAGCAAAATTATGAAATTGAAATTGAACATTTTTTATTAGAGCTACTGCAAAAAAACGGCAATGACATTCAAATTTTAATCAATAAATATAATATTCCGAAAGATGATCTCGTCCGCGACTTAACGGAAAGCATCGCCCTATTGCCAAAAGGCAATACCCGGACACCAATTTTTGCCAAGTCGATTGTCCGCTTGCTGGAACAAGCCTGGCTGCTGGCTTCCGCTGAACAGGATCCAATAATACGCAGTGGCCATTTAATCATAGCCCTGCTGACGGCTCAGGACTTATATCAAATTGCTGCCCGCGCATCATCGCTTTTTGATCTGTTCCCCATTGATACCATAAAGCATACATTTATAGATTTATGTCAAAGCAGCAGTGAAAACCAGCATCAGCCGCAGCAGCAAAAAAAAGGGCCTTCCACAGCCGATCCTGATGCCGCCACTGCTATCAAAACGCCAGCTTTGGACCAATACACTATTAATTTAACTGAAAAAGCTAAAAATGGCAGTATAGATCCAGTCATTGGCCGTGAATTTGAAATCCGCTTAATGCTGGATATTTTAATGCGACGCCGCCAAAATAATCCTATTTTAACCGGTGAGCCTGGCGTCGGCAAAACTGCCGTTGTCGAAGGCTTGGCCCTTAAAATTTCTCAAAATCAAGTGCCCGATGCGCTTAAAAATGTTCAGCTGCATACATTGGACATGGGGCTGCTGCAGGCCGGCGCCAGCGTTAAAGGTGAATTTGAAAATCGTTTAAAACAAGTGATTCAGGAGGTTCAATCCTCAAGCCATCCCATTATATTATTTATTGATGAAGCGCATACTCTGATTGGCGCAGGCGGTCAAGCTGGACAAAATGATGCAGCTAATTTGCTGAAACCGGCTTTAGCGCGGGGTGAATTGCGCACCATTGCCGCGACTACTTGGGTAGAATATAAACAATATTTTGAAAAAGATGCAGCCTTGAGCCGCCGTTTTCAGGTCGTAAAAGTTGAAGAGCCAACTGAAGCAGTCACCATAGATATGCTGCGCGCGATGATTCCAATCATGGCAGATCATTTTAATCTGCAAATTGATGATGAAGCGATTGTCAATGCTGTGCATGCTTCACACCGCTATATTACTGGCCGGCAACTGCCTGATAAAGCCATCAGTGTTTTGGATACTGCAGCAGCCCGCGTTGCACTGACGCAAAATGCAGTCCCTGTTCAGCTGGATCAGCTTTACGCGCAGCTACATAACCTGAAACTGCAGCAAAACATTTTAATTCAAGAAAATAAAAATATGCCGATTCATCATGAACGGTTAGACAAATTGGCAAAAACCATCACCAGCTTAAATGAAGAAATTGCCCAAACGGAATTCAGATGGAAGCAAGAGCTGGGTTTAGTCCAGCAAATTCATCGTTTACAGCAAGATTCCGAACAGAACCATAATGGCGAGGTCGCTGTATTGCGCCAGCAGCTGGCTGATTTGCAAGGCCAATCCCCTTTAGTTTTTGAACGGGTAAATGCGCACATTATTAATGAGATTATCTCGGACTGGACTGGTATTCCCGTCGGGAAAATGGTTAACGATGAAATTAAGCACATTCTCTGTTTAGAGGAAAAGCTTGGCCAGCGTGTAATGGGACAGGAGTATGCCTTGCATCAATTGGCGCAAGGCATAAAAACCTCAAAAGCCAAATTAGAGGACCCCAATAAACCGCAGGGAGTGTTTATGCTGGCAGGCCCTAGCGGCGTCGGTAAAACTGAAACTGCCTTGGCATTGGCTAATGAATTGTATGGCGGTGAATCCCACTTAATCACGATCAATATGTCTGAGTATCAAGAGGCTCACACCGTATCTTCATTAAAAGGGGCTCCCCCCGGCTATGTGGGTTATGGGCAAGGCGGAGTTTTAACTGAAGCTGTTCGCCGCAATCCATACAGCGTTGTACTTTTAGATGAAATTGAAAAAGCCCACAATGATGTGCAGGAACTGTTCTATCAAGTTTTTGATAAAGGCGTATTGGAGGATGGTGAAGGACGCCTGATCGATTTTAAAAACACCACGATTCTTTTGACCTCGAATGCGGGTTCAGGCTCTATTATGCAGGCTTGCCTGAATACGCCAGTTGATAAATGGCCGGCTGCGGAAGAACTGATTGATCAGCTTAAACCCGCATTGTACAAGCAGTTTAAACCGGCTTTTTTAGGACGCATGCGCATTGTGCCTTATTTCCCGCTCCATGATGATTTACTGATTCGAATTATTCAGCAAAAACTGGGCAAAATTACCGCCCGAATTAAAAAACAGTATCAAACCGAAATTATTTATAAAGATGACCTCATTGAATTGCTGCTGAACCGCTGTACTGAAATAGACAGTGGCGCCAGAAATGTTGACAACATTTTAAACTCATCTGTTCTTCCCGCACTGGCGACAGAAATTTTAATGGCAATGAGTGAGCAAAAAGTTCCGCGTTTGATTGAAATCAGTGTCAAAAATGATGAAATTCATTATGCACTTGATCCTAAAAATCAAATGGCTAAAAAGCAGAAAACAAAAAAATCAAAAGCATTAGAAACTTAATTTTAACAAGAAAGGCAGAATATGAGTTTAGAACTCGACCATTTATTGCAGCCCATTTCAGAGAGCCGCCCCTGCGGCATAGATTGCTCTTTTTCCAATGAGTTTCATGCGATTAAAAAAGCGAAAACTAAAGATGACCCTTTACTCGAACAAGGCGACTGGGTTTCTGAGCAAAAGAAGGCCGATTGGGCTTTTATTCATGCCAAATCAACAGAATTATTGACCGAGAAAACCAAAGATCTCCGCCTGTTGACCTGGCTTTTGGAAGCGTGGCCCCATCTGTATGGCTTTGATGGCATTGCCAAAGCGCTTGAACTGACACATCGGAGCTTGAATGTTTATTGGGACCTATTGCATCCTGAAATTGAAGATGGTGATTTAGATCAGCGTATCGGCTTGCTTCAAGGATTTATCAATCTGCTTCCGGCTTTATTGAAAGGCATTTCTGTTGTCAGCACGCCAGCAGCATATACCCTTTCAGATTATGACAGTATGCGGCATCATCAAAATCAAAGACTCAAAATGAATGCTAAGGATGAGCTCAATGAAGAAACTGCAAATTATCTAGAGCAATTTGAGCAGGCTTTATTCAATACTTCTAAATCGGTTCAATATCAGAATTTTCAGCAGTTTTTGGACATTATCAATCAATGGCAGCTGCTGAAAGAGACGTTGGACAGCTTAATGGGGCTAGATGCACCAAGTTTTGCATCCATCGATTCTCAAATTGAAACAATCCATATGACCATAAAAAAAATTTATAAAGCGGATGCTTTTTACAGTTCATCTGCTGAATCTGCCAACACAGCATCAGAACCGGTAAATCATGCTGACTTTTCTGCAAACCACGCTGTCCAGCATATGAATCATCAGCAGTCCTTTCAGCCGCAGCTGCAAAATCATTTGGCAAACCGTGCACAGGCCATGCTCGTGCTGCAGGAAATTGCAGACTATTTTCAAGCCAATGAACCGCATAGCCCTGTGAGCTATCTGCTGCAAAAAACCATTAAGTGGAGCCATATGCCGCTGCATGAATGGCTGGCTCAGGTTCTAAAAAATGAAAAACCTTTAGAAACCGTACACGAACTTCTGGGTGTGCAGGCAAATACCCATGACTCAAATAATGAAACAGACAGTAATTGGTAATTGAAATGTTTAAAGCAGAAAAAATATTATGGGGCGAAGGCCTATTCTTGCGTCCGCAGCATTTTCAGCTGCAGGATGCCTATCATGAACAGCGGTTAAACCAAACGGTTCGCGCAACCATTCCTTTTGCTTACGGCATCCGGTCTTTTCAATTTGATGAATCTCAGCTTGGCACCCATATTTTAGCTTTAAGCCAAATCGAAATGATTTGGCAAGATGGGGAAATTTACCAGGCGCCAGCCCAAGATTTGCTGCCTGAGCCGATTATGCTGGATGTGCTGAACCTAAAAGGCGAAATGCAGATTTACTTAGCTTTACCTATCTTGCAGCCAAATAGAAAGAACGTCAGCTTTGAGTCTGAAAATAGCCAATCCAGCAGATATCATTCACATTTAATTGAAACGCATGATTTATTTACCGATGCGAGCAGCGCTGAAATTACAATGCTGCGGCGCCGTGCTGAATTCAAGCTTTTTGAACTGGATCATGAGCCGCATCAGCTGGATGGCTTTTTGTATCTGCCTATTGGACGGATTAAGCGCCAAAGTTCAGGCAGTTTTGTACTGGATGCCAAATTTATTCCGCCTATCTTGCATATCGAATCCAGCGAGTCGCTCATTTCCAGTCTGAAACGCACATTAAATGTCATTAAGGCTAAGATTAAAGCCATTCAGGCGAACAATCGAGAAAACGAGCAGAAACTGATTGAATTCCGCTCAGGTGATATCGTTTCTTTTTGGCTGGTGAATGCCCTGAATACAGCTCATGCGGCCTTAAACCATTTACTGCAGTATCCGCATATTCATCCTGAACGGCTTTTTTTTGAATTGCTCCGTTTGAGCGGTTCTTTACTGACCTTTTCAACCGCCTATGAAGTAGATCAATTGCCGCAGTATCAGCATGATCACTTAGAAGAAAGCTTCAGCAGTTTAGACCTGATTCTACGTGATTTGCTGGATACCATTATTTCCAACCGCTACATCAGCATTGCCTTGAAAGAAGCTCGTCCATCCTATTGGATTGGCAGTTTGGAATCAGACAAAATCACCCGCGACACCCGTTTTTATCTGGCAGTTTCCAGCGGTGTGATGCCGGCACATGACCTCATTTCCTATGTTCCATTGCGTTTTAAAGTCGGCAATACCGTTGATGTTGAACAGCGTGTTGTCGCCGCGCTGCCTGCCATTCCATTACAGCATTTAATGCAAGTGCCGACGGCAATTCCCGTCCGATCCGGGGTCAGCTATTTTGAGATAGAGCCAAACAATGATCTGTACCAGCGGATGCTGGATTCAGAAACCATCTGTGTCTATATTCCGAGCGGCTTCCAAGATATTTCAATTGAATTAATTGCAGTCATGAATGGGTAATTTATGATGAATATACAGAATAATGCACCTTCATTGTTTGATGATGGCCACATTGGCATCGGGATGGCCCCCGCTGCGATTGAAACAAAAATAGCCAGCACAGCCAATCTGGTTGATTTAATGCATGACGGTTTTTATATTGTTTTTTTACTAAAAAATCAGTATGTGCCATCCAATGCTGACAGTTTCAGAGATAAAATTTTAACTTTGCTGCACCGTTTTGAAAGTCAGGCGCGCAAATTGCAATTCAGCAATGAGGATATTCAGGATGCTAAATATGCATATTGCGCCTTATTGGATGAAACCATTGTAACGCAGCAGAATGCCCGTTTTTTTGACTTGCAGAACAACTGGATGATGTGCCCTTTGCAGCTGAGCTTATTCGGTTCACAGCTTGCAGGATACCGTTTTTTTGAAAAAATGGATGAGATACGCAGTAAAGGAAAAGAGCGTCTGGCCGCGCTTGAAGCCTATCACTATTGCATGCTGTTAGGATTTCATGGCAAATACCGCTTAGAGTCGATTGAAAGCCTGAATCTCCTTGCTTCACGTGTGGGTGATGAAATTGACTATTTGAAAGGCAAAAAAGCTTCATTCTCACCATTTGCCGCGCTGCCCGATCAAATCAAGCATATTATTCACCGTGAACTGCCATTCTTCTGGATTCTAATTTTTTGGCTGGTTTTTGCATTCAGCTCTTTTGCCTCTCTGCATTTTATGCTTTCCAGCCAAGGGAATCAGTCTTTTGCAAAGTTCCAAAATGTGATTACAGCGCCAGCAGAACCAGCTTATATCATCATTCATTTACCATAAGAACTATATAAAATGGCAAACGAGAAAAAAAATAATCTACGCATACTGCAGTCTACTCAAAAGAAACCGCTTCATCCCGCTGTTTATGCTGTTTGCGGCTTCTTTGCCGGCATGGCTCTTATTGGCGCCACAGGGCTGATGTTTATAAATTTTAATCATAAAGCCAATGATGCGCTGATTTCTCAGGAAAATCTTCGGCAAGGAGAATCTGTCACTCAGCACCGTCCTTCTATTTCTTCACCAAGTCATAAACTTGCACAAGAAAATCCACATTCAGATGAAGAAGAAGCCAGCCAAATTTATGACGGTGATTTACTGAATGCATTTAAGCATGAAAAACCCGCAGTTCAGCATCATTCCCCCTTTGCACAAGCAGAACTCCACCCGCCTCAGGCCGCTAAAACTGTTCAAAAAGTGAAGCCGGCAATAAAATCCAATGCTTTACCCGCAGTAAAAAGCAAGTTGGCGGTAAAAGCACCGCCGCCAGAAAAAAATACACCGGCACCCGCAAAGCAAACGGTAGCCAGTGACCCCGAAATCCCCAGCCCTCGCGGCTCACTTCAAATGACAGTGACAAAAACACTTTCGCCGGTAAAAGACCGAACAGCAGCGCAATGATTGCTATTATCGCCTGCAGTTTTTTTATGCTGACCTTTGCCATGGCGCTATTGATATCTTACGAATTCAGGCATTGGCTTCTTCAAGCCTTTAGCAATGTCTTTTTAGCCAGCAAAAATAAACTGTTTAATGCAAAAAAAATTGCACATCAGCTGAATGCAGCCGCATCGCCAGACCAAATTCAGTCTCACTGGCATTTGCAGCAATGGTGGATTTTAATAGCAGGACTCTTTTTGTTTTCCAGTATTTTACTGTATGCATTTACTCGGCCCATTACCGCTTCTACCATTGAAGCCGACTATTTAAAGGAAGCAGATCCGCAAATCTATGCCATGCTGGATGGTCAAATGCTGGACATTCCGCCAGAAGTTGATGATGCCTTGGTGCAAGAAGCTGTAAATAATGCGATTGCATTAGAAAATAGCACTGCTGTTATTTCAGCATCTCAGATTGCCCCATCTGCTGCAATGAATTCAGCTGATGAAAACCTATTTGAATATCATCATACAGATTTTGCCTCTGCCGACCGCAAGTGGAATAAAATTAATCCACGCTATAAGCAGCGGCTGCTGATGGTCTTTAAAATTATGCGGGAACAGCATGGCTATGACATGGTTCTTTTAGAAGGTTACCGCAGCCCCGACCGTCAAAATTCACTCGCATTGAATATCCACACCACACGCGCACGCGGATATCAAAGCTATCATCAATTTGGCTTAGCCGCAGATGCTGCATTTAAACGCAATGGAAAAGTGGTTATTTCAGAGCGGGATCCTTGGGCGATGCGCGGTTATCAATTGTATGGGCAAGTCGCGGAATCCGTTGGCTTGACTTGGGGCGGACGCTGGAAATCCATTCAAGATTACGGACACACGGAATACCGTATGCCTGGCTTAAAGAAAACTAGGGAAATGGCCGAGCAGCTGATATCAGAAGGTCAGCTGCAGGCCGGCAGCTTTTCAACTGCGCCGTAAACAGGCAATTTAAGAAATTATTCCTTTTCAGTTATTTATATACCGCTGCAGCTGATCTAGAACTTCTGCCGTTTTTTCCGCATGCAGCCAATGCCCTGCACCTTCAATACCTTTAACTTCCGCCAAAGGAAATTGACACGCAATTGCATCCATATATTCAGCTTTTCCGATATACGGAGATGCTGTTCCTCGTAAAAATAATGCGGGTTTTGACCACGAAGACTGTTCATTCCAGCTTAAAATATCAGCATAATGCGCATATAAAGCGGGAACATTAAATAGCCATTTGCCTTTAGAAAAAGATTTCAATAAAAATTGAATGACCATGTCTTCAGATACAAACTGTTTCATGATTTCAATGGCTTGATGGCGTGTCTGAATGTCAGCCCGCTCTACTGCGAAAAGTGCTTTAAAAATTTTTTCATGNTGTCTTCAGATACAAACTGTTTCATGATTTCAATGGCTTGATGGCGTGTCTGAATGTCAGCCCGCTCTACTGCGAAAAGTGCTTTAAAAATTTTTTCATGGTGGTTCTGCTGATAGGCAAATGGCGCAATATCCAAAACGGCTAAATGCGCAATACGGTCAGGATCAAAACTGGCAGTACGCATGGCAATTTTACCGCCCATTGAATGACCGACTAAGCTGACCCGCTGCAGGCCAGCTGCATTAATTGTTTCAATCACGTCCTGCGCCATCAGGTCATAGTTCATTTCTGAAGAATGTCCTGAGTTTCCATGATTGCGCACATCCAGCTGAATGACCGTATGAGTTTGCATAAATGCGCGCGCCAGCATGCCAAGGTTGCTTAAGCTGCCAAATAAACCGTGAATGAATACGATGGGATTTTTTTCTGAAACTGTATTTTGATGCAGTTCATAATTAAGAATCATACTGGTTTTGGGTACTTTTAAAGATGATTTATGATGATTCTAAGATGGAATTTAATCAATTGCCTTTTTATTTAATTTATAAATTTGCTTAGGCTATTTTTATGAAATGACAAAAGCTCAATCATATGGACTCAGCTTTTACCTATTTTATGAATGAAAATAATTGAGCGGCAGCTTCAAATAAGCGATGCCATTTCCTTCAGGTCTTGGCATACGGCCTGCATCCATATTAATTTGAATCGCTGGCAATATTAATTTTGGCATGCTTAAGGACGCGTCACGGCGGTTGCGCATTTCAATAAAATCTTGCTTTTGAATGCCTTCATGAATATGAATATTGCCCTGTTTTTGCGCCTGAATAGTTGTTTCACAATGGAATTCTTTCCGCCCTTCCGGCAAATAATCATGGCATAAAAATACTCTCATTTGCTCTGGCAGCGTATACAGCTGATGTACGGAATCGAATAAAACCGATGCGCTCCCCTTGGGAAAGTCACATCGTGCAGTGCCATAATCCGGCATAAATAAAGTATCTCCGACAAATACGGCGTCACCAATCACATAGCTTAGGCATGCGGGCGTATGTCCTGGTGTCGGCATGCTATAAGCATCCATCCCGCCTATTTTAAAAGCTTCATGATCTTCAAATAGATGATCAAAAATCTGATTTGAATTAAAGTACTTCATGTCGAAATTATAAATAGCGCTAAACGTCTGCTGCACCAGTGCAATATTATGGCTGATGGCAGTCTTTCCGCCTGTTTGCGCTTTGATATATTGAGCAGCAGTCAAATGATCAGCATGCACATGCGTTTCTAAAATCCATTCTACGCTTAGGCTATTTTTCTGAATAAATGCCAGTATTTGCTCGGCCTGTTCAGCTGATGTTGTTGCCGATGCGGCATCATAGCCCAGCACACTATCGATTACGGCGCATTTCCGAGTTTCCGGATCTGTCACTACATAGCTGTAGGTATTGCTCTTGTCATCAAAAAAGGCTTGTACCCAAGGCTTTGCCATTATTTACTTCCTCCAGCCCAAATGCGGTGCAGCCAAACGCCAGCAAACATAGCACCGATAAAATACAGCGCCTGATAATGACCTAAGCCAATTAACGTAAAACTTGGCGCAGGACAGATTCCAGCGATGCCCCATCCAATACCAAATAAGCAGCTGCCTGCAATCAGCTTAGCATCTAAATGGGTGTTTTGAGGCAATTCAATATTTTCGCCATAGACTGTTTTTATTTCAGGATGCCGTACAGCGCGCTGAAATGGAATAAATGCCACACAAATTGCACCACCCATCACAAAGGCCAAGCTGGGGTCCCACTGACCAGTAATATCTAAAAAGTTCAAAACTTTTTCAGGATTCGCCATGCCGGACACCATAAGGCCTACGGCAAATAAACCGCCGAATAGAAATGCCAGAAAATTTTTCATGCTGAAACTCCAAGTACATGGCGCATCACAAAAACAGTCATCATGCCTGCCGCCATAAATACGGCTGTTGCAACCCAAGAGCGCTTAGAAAGCCGGCTAATCCCGCAAATGCCGTGACCGCTGGTGCAGCCAGAACCTAAGCGCGTGCCAAAACCAACCAGCATGCCTGCAATGATCATCATCCATGGGCTAGCGTTGAGGGTAATTTCTGGCTGCACCAAAAATCCATAGATAAACGGCACAGAAAACAGTCCTAATAAGAACCAGACTGCTGGACGCTGCATCAACTGGCCAACATTAAACAGCTGCCCGATTAAACCGCTGATTCCAGCAATTCGCCCATGCACATATAAGTATCCCACTGCAGATGCACCCAATAGCGTGCCGCCTATAAAGGCTAAAATGAAATCATGCACAGCCCACTTCCCATAAAACAATATATGTTTTTATAATATGTTATCTTCAGCTTAATTCAAGCATTTTTTCTTTTTTATTTATCGTTTTTTAGCTTATTCACTATCCATCTCCGTACAAAAAAACGCGGACATATCTTTCAAATACAGCATTAACATGCTGAAAAATCAGATACAGACAGCGCCTTAAAAGAAAGATTATTTAAATAAACTAATTATTTTAAAATTAAACTGAATAAACTCCCGAATATTTTTATACTTTTACTTTTTATATTAAGATTTTCTTAAGTATTAAAATTTTAATTAACCTTCTCTATCCTTGATCGTGAGTCTAAGCTTCAAAATCTTTCAAAACTTTTTCTGCAAACCATTTAGGAAGAATTTTTAGGCTTTGGTTCATCTTGAGAATTTCTGCCGATTCGATCTCTGCAATAAAGGATGCAATCTGACCATCTGCAGAATTATCAAAAATATAAGTCCGGTCTGCAGCTTCTACAGCCTGCATCAGCAAGTCCATACTGCGCTGGTAGCGTTCTATAATTTTCTGTTCAGGAACGCCATGTCCGCCTGTTTGAACTCTATATTTTACACGGGCAATATTGATCATCGGGTCAACGGTAGACACAAAATACAAATACGTCCGGTAACCTTTACGCTTGGCTTCTTGTAAAAACTCAACTTTAGAAATATGCGACATCACCGTTTCAAAGGTAAAACTGACCTTCAAATCCAAAAATGTCAGACGGATATAGTCAATAATTCTGGCGCAAAGATAGGAATCAATTTCACTGGCATCAAACTGAATGTTCCATTCATCCAGCATCACAGGTTCTTTAGAAAGCAGCGGCTTATATTCACCTGCTTTCGGACGCTTTTTCTGCTTTAAAAAATCCAGCAGGGAAAGCGCTTTCAATGAGGGATGGTAAGCCATTAAATCAATGCGCTGCGTTTGGTGAAGCTGCTGTTCCAGCTCATCCGCATTTAAATATGCCCCAATATGATGGGGCAATAAATATTCTTTTACAGTGCTTTTTCCGGAACCGTTTGGGCCCGCAAACATCCTGATGCGAGGCTGTCGAGGCATACGCTATATTGTTCTCTCTAATTTTTTTTCCGCTTAAGCACCTTAGGCAAATGATCCGCAGCGACATAAGCTCGTGACAAATCCTTTACAGCTGTTTCTTGCCCGTTTTGTGCACGGCGCATGAGTTGCTGATTCTTAGCATATACCACTTCAGATGATGCGCACGCGCGCTCAAAAGCATGACGGAATGCATGTATTGCAAGTTTAGGGATCATATCATCCTCATACTTGCCTGCTTTGATGACTGAAGTATAAGCTGTCATTCAACAACTCCTAAAATTAAACACATGGTGCTGGTATCATCTTAGCATACTGGCTTAATTTGTCTATTTCTTCAACAGCATGCTTAGATCAAAAACATCAGCAACCCTGCTATTAGATTATGCTTCGATATAGCCATGAAATTTAACTCAACACAGCTGAAATTACAGCGCAGGCTTATTCGTCGAGAAAAAAAAGCCACTTTTCAGTGGCTACCAAGGAACAACATTAACCTGATGTATTAAAGAAAAATGCTCAGCCAGGGATACCGGACTATTTTCTCTAACAATAACCATATTAATGCGAACCACTTATCATTTCTCTCCAAATTCTTGTCATTTCCTGACAATTTGAATTTTCAAAAGGATTTATTGCTTAATTTTTCCAGCACAAAATACTTCTGTAGTCATGCCTGAGCCGCCTAAACGCGCTTTCTGCTTGTCTAAAAAGCTTTGCGACGCCATCAGCATAATCGAAGCCATTTCTAAATTGGCATTGTCTTTCGATAATTTTGCAATCTGTTCATAAGCATTTAAGCGGTCGCAAAAAGCTTGGCTTTGCTGGTTAGCATCCGCTTTAGAATTCGGTTCATCTAAAACAGCTTTTGTTTGCTGAATGATCTGTGTGTGGTGCTGAATTTGCTGATCATAATCTGTCTGTGTCAGTACTTCTGCATGAGAAAAGCTTATCATCACGCTGCAGAAGAGGAAAACGCTCCGCTTAAGCTTCATCGCCTTCTTTCCAAACATCTTCATAATCATCTGCATCAATCATAAAACGGTAGCCTGTATCCAGCGCTAAATATGGAAGTGCATCGGGAAATTCTTTTTCCAATTCTTTTACGCTGATAATTTCAAAGAACTCTTCACCATCGCCCAGCTCACCGCCATAAATAAACCAAGACACTTTATTTTCATCCGGCAATTTACGCAAACCGACAATCGGCTCTTTCTTTAAGGTTTGCAGCGCAATGGCAACAACATCCGTTTCTTTAACAGGCAGATATGCAGAGCCAAATTCTTCGCATACCAGTTTTTGTTCTTCAATCAGCTCTTTATCCATAGTTTTCAGGCTTTCATCTTTGCTTTGAAAAATGCATTGTATCCGATCAATATGTCAGATAGTTATTTTCGGTGTGAAAACAGACGCTATTTTTCACTCAGCAAAATCAATCTCTGCCGGCAGCTGGATGATATTCAGCGAATAGAATATAAAGCGCTTTCTATACACTGCGTATTCTGCTAAATTTTGAAAAAGTAACAATTTCAAAAATACCCCCTCCCATTTACTACAGAGCAATTTCATGAAAGATTCTACACAGGAAGCCCGGGGCGGCAAACGCACAAATGCAGGGCGCAAAGCTCACTATCAGGAAAAAACGGTGGTGATGCGCGTGCCTGAATCTAAAGTTATTGCCATCAAAGAATGGCTCAAACCTGTGCCTGCTGATGACCGCAGTCCTCAAGCCGAATTCATGCCGATTCAATTCCGCACGGCGCTGCAAATTCCATCGCCTTTGGAGTCTGTAGCTGCCGGCTTTCCCTCTCCGGCACAGGACTATGCAGAAGAATCAATCGACCTGAATGAATATCTGGTACATAACCCCGCAACGACTTTTGTATTGCGGGTCAATTCATTTTCCATGAAGAATGCCGGCATTGATGCAGAAGATAAAATCCTAATTGACCGCAGTTTGACGGCCGAGCATGGCGATATTGTCTTAGCGTTGATTAACAATGAGTTTACGGTAAAGCGATTAATGAAAGAAAAGCAGGATGATGGCTCAGAGAATATATGGCTTAAGGCCGAAAACCCTGAATACCCAGATATCCACTTTCAAAGTGAAGAGCAGTTTCTGGTTTGGGGTGTAGTCACCTGCGTGCTGAAAAAACTGCGCTAAACTTTCAGCGGCTATGCATATACACGCCTAAATCTGCGCCGCAATAAAAAAGCACCAGATATTCTGGCGCTTAAATCACGCTATTTGAGTCAAAATATAAATAAGCTATAGCTTATGACGCTGAATATACTTGCTTAAACTGCTGAAAAAGCAATGATTCTTGACCATTTTTCAGCACATAGCGGGTAATGGTGCCTTTGTCTGTTTCCAAACTCATGGTAATAGACTGATCTTGTTTTTGACCTTTCACTTTTAAATCAGCCATCAGCTTAACTGGAACAGTCACTTCAGCGCGTGAACGGTACATGCCGAGAATCATTTCCTGTTCTGTCGCAGCAGCTGGGTCAAAGCCTAATGTTTTCTGACCATTGCTGAAGCTGACATGCTTGATTGCATAGTAATGGCTGACGCTATTCAGGCTGATTTTCATATCCAGAACATCTTTTCTCTGTTCATTCCAGCTCACCAGCACTGCAGGGCATATTTCATTCGCTTCACACAGAAGCAGCCCGCGGGTTCCTACATTTTCACTTTCTGGAAGCGCTGCGCAGCCAGACATCAGCATTGCGCTAAGGGCTAAGCCCATTATCTTTTTCATCTTACCCTCTTATACGATGTAATCTGTTTGCGTTCTCATGAACTGTTCTTTAATGCTTCTTTCAGTGTTTACTATACCGTGATCCGAAGAAAAATCATTATTTTACACAGCAGCAGCCGGAATTTATTGCTTTCCCCTTTTGACATGCCTGTTTTTTCGACAGATTTAGCATTCCCTGCCAGCAGAATGAATGCGGTTTTCCGCCTTTTAATAAAGCGGATATGTACCCACTCACTTAAATATTCCTCCTGCAATTCAAGGCAAAACACTCACAGAATTTACACCTTTCATCTGATTTCTTACAGACCGTTTGATCTCAGGTAAAAATCCATTTAAGCTTTATTTTGAATTTGTAACTTTTTCAAAATCATTGCAATATGTCTGACGAAATTTTCGCTTTAATTGACATCAACAACTGCTATGTCAGCTGTGAGCGGGTTTTTAACCCTTCACTAAATGGAAAGCCTGTCGTCGTTTTATCCAATAATGACGGCTGTGTAGTGTCGCGCAGCAATGAAGCCAAGGCGCTGAACATTGGCATGGCAATGCCTTGGCATGAGATCAGGAAAGATGCATTACAGGTCGGTGTACAGGTTTTTTCCAGCAACTATGCGCTCTACGCAGATATGTCCCGCCGTTTCTTTATGATTTTGGAACAGCATTTCAACCCCGATGACTTAGAAGCTTACTCTATCGATGAATGCTTTATCCGCTTGACCAGTTACAGCAGCCTTTTTGAACTGGAACATTATTGCCGCGGACTAATCAAAACCATTCAGCAAGGGCTTGGGCTTCCCTGCTGCATCGGCATTGGCAGCAGTAAAACGCAAGCCAAACTTGCCAATCATTTTGCCAAGACGTATTCTGGATTTGAGTCAGTCTGCAACCTGACTCAAATGGATTTATGCAGTGTCGAAAGTTTAATGATGGAAACACCGGTATCCGAAATCTGGGGAATTGGACGTAAAATCAGCAAAAAACTCGACAGCTATAACATCCTCAGCTGCTACGATTTAACTTTTGCCAATGAACACCACCTGGCGAAACAGTTTTCAGTCCTGATCGCCCGCACCATTCGTGAGCTAAAAGGTCAATCCTGCATTGCCTTGGATGCCTCCGGCATTCCATCTAAACAAATTCTTTCATCACGGAGTTTCGCTAAACCCTTAACAGATAAAGAGATCATTAAACAAGCAGTGATCTTTCACGTGGGCCGAGCGCACATCAGGCTGTCCAAACAGCAGCAGCTTTGCGCTTCACTGCATGTGTCCCTCTACGAAAAAGTCCCTTATCCGCCTTATAAAAAGAGTATTTCCCACGCAGTTGGCCTAGAGTATGCATCAGATGATCTGCTTATGATTAACCACGCATGCTTGCATCAAATTGATGTTTTATTTAAAGAAAATACCCAATATGTAAAGGTTGCCGTCATGTTTGGCGCATTGCATGAAAAAAAGCATCACATTTATGATCTATGGCAGCCGTTAGCAAAAATTCAGCAGCGGGATCAACTGATGCATACTCTATTAAAAATGCGAAATAGATATGGTTCGGACTGCATTCAAACGGGATACTCCTCTGCAATGCAAACATGGAAAATGAAGCAAGAGCACCGTTCACCGCGGTATACAACCTGCTGGAAAGAACTTTTAAGTGTGGGCTGATCTGCATCCTTTACACAAATGATATGAACAGTTTTCGCCAATTCAGTTTAAAATAAAAAAAAACAGATAATTCTAAAAAATGTAATCTTTTAACATTGCCAATTCTTTGCAAAGTTCTCATTATACTGTTCAATTCTGGCATATGCTTTCTACGTCAATTCAAAGAAATTATAAAAGAAATGTGGAATTTCATGCCATAATAAGCAAACTTTGCAGATATCTTGCAAAGTATTTTTGCAACTTTCAATTGGAGCAAGCTGAATGAGTTCGACCATATTGGTCATTCACGGACCGAATCTAAATTTGCTGGGAAAGCGAGAACCAGAAGTTTATGGCTATCTCACCCTTGAGGATATAAATCAGCAGCTCATTGCACAAGCGCAAAATGCATCAATTTCACTCGATACGTTCCAGAGCAACTGGGAAGGTGCAATTGTCGACCGTATTCATCAAGCACAGATCGACGGCGTGCAATTCATCATTATTAATCCAGCAGCATTGACACACACTTCTGTGGCAGTCCGGGATGCCCTGCTGGGTGTAGCGATCCCGTTTATTGAAATTCACTTATCTAATGTGCATGCGCGCGAAGCATTCCGCCATCATTCATATTTGTCGGATAAAGCCGTTGGCGTAATTTGCGGTTTAGGTGCAAAAGGCTATGCAGCCGCACTTGACTATGCTATCGACAAAATCCAGCCATCTTTACAATCTTAAAATTAGGAATACTGTCTCATGGATATCCGTAAAATCAAGAAACTCATCGATTTGATGATTGAATCTGACTTACAGGCGATAGAAGTTAAAGAAGGCGATCAATCGATTGCTTTGACTCGTCGCAGTCCAGTTGTAGCGGCAGCAGTTCCTGCAATGCCCCCGCCTGCAGCTGCAGCAGCGCCTGCCGCTAAAACACCTCGCGGTGCAGTAGAAACTTCACCAATGGTGGGTGTGTTCTATGCCGCGCCAAGCCCAGGTGAAGCAACCTTTGTTAAAGTAGGTCAAACAGTTTCAGCTGGTGAAACACTTGGCATTATTGAAGCAATGAAAATCATGAACCCAATTGAAGCAACTCAAAGCGGCGTGGTTGAAGAAATTTTAGTGAAAAACGGTGATGTCATCCAATTCGGTCAACCATTGTTCCGCTACCGCGCCTAAGACCTCGGGGAAAAATAATGTTGCAGAAAGTTTTAATTGCAAACCGTGGTGAAATCGCGCTGCGTATCACTCGGGCCTGCAAAACTTTAGGAATAAAAACCGTAGGGATTTATTCCGATGCAGATAAAGACCTAATGCATTTGCGCTTCTGTGATGAAGCCGTATGCATTGGACCTGGTGCAAGCAGCGAAAGCTATCTGAATATTCCTGCGATTATTACCGCAGCGGAAATCACAGGCGCAGACGCTATTCACCCCGGCTATGGCTTTTTATCTGAAAATGCGGAATTTGCTGAAATTGTAGAAAATTCAGGTTTCATCTTTATCGGCCCGCGCCCAGAACACATCCGCTTAATGGGGAACAAAGTTTCTGCCATTATTGCCATGAAAAAAGCCGGTGTCCCAACGGTTCCAGGCTGCGACCATGCAGTCACCATTCACAATGCCCTTGCTGAAGCAAAAGAAATCGGCTTCCCGCTGATTGTTAAAGCGGCATCAGGCGGCGGCGGACGCGGCATGCGGATTGTAGAACGTGTGGATACCCTGCTTGAATCTGTTCAAGCGGCGCAGCGTGATGCAGAAATGTGGTTTGGCGATGATACGGTCTATATGGAGCGTTTCCTGCAGAAGCCACGCCATGTTGAAGTTCAGGTTCTGGGTGACGGCAATGGTCATGCTATCCATCTTTTTGACCGTGACTGCTCTTTGCAGCGCCGCCATCAAAAAGTATTGGAAGAAGCTCCAGCTCCCGGTTTGCCGGAACAAGCGCGCGCAGATATTTTAGAAGCTTGCGTAAATGCATGTAAATTAATGCAATATCGCGGCGCAGGCACATTCGAATTTTTATTCGAAGATGGTGAATTCTTCTTTATTGAAATGAATACCCGTGTTCAGGTAGAGCATCCAGTCACTGAAATGGTGACAGGTGTAGATATTATTGAACAGCAGCTTCGCATTGCGGGCGGCCTTGGGCTGGATATTCAGCAAGAAGATGTGGTGTGTAAAGGCCATGCGATTGAATGCCGTATTAACGCAGAAGATCCAACCACCTTTATGCCATCACCGGGTAAAATCGAGCATTTTTACGCGCCAGGCGGTGCAGGCATTCGCTTAGACTCTCATATTTATCAGGGCTACAGCATTCCGCCGTACTACGACTCAATGATTGCCAAACTGATTGCTCACGGCAAAGACCGTGAAACATCAATTGCCCGCATGAAGCAAGCGCTGGAAGAAATGATCCTAACGGGTATTAAAACCAATATTCCGCTTCATAAAGATTTGATCTTAGAAGATAAAAACTTCTCGAAACAAGCAATGGACATCCACTATCTAGAGAAACATCTGCTGAAACAAGTTGAAGGCCATGAAGACAAAGCATAAGTCTGAATGAAATAAAAAAACCGCTCAATGAGCGGTTTTTTTATTCTTCCAATTTTTAAATTAATTAAGGCAGCACACGGCGCAGTATTGCGAAGCACTGTTCTGCTTTTTCATTAGAACAGAAGCTAATTGTGCTGGGATTTTGCCATTGTACAAAATACTGTGAAATCTCACCCGTTTGATCAGACTGATTGCCAGAGCAGTCAACCTCGTTATTGTCATATTTCACTTGTAAAATAAGCGCAGGCAATTGCACGCCTTGATCCTGTGAAGGCTGATAATCATATATGCCTGTTGACCATTCCGCACCGCTTTTAATCACAACCTCATTATTGCTTTTAAAATTATAATATTCGCGGCATTTGCGGTTATTGGGAATTTCCATCCCCCACAGACCAACAATTTCTGGACGTGTTGTCACGCGGTAATTTGTTGCCGTACTTTCTTGAACCTGATCATCCGCAGTTTGATTTTGCGGTAATTTTTTATTGTCTGCAGCAATTGCGCCAGAAGCAAACAGCATAAGTAAAACTGTTAAATATGTTTTTTTCATACGTTTATTCAGTCATATAAACCATGTGCTATAAATTACCACATTTTTTTAAAAAACATTCATTTATCACCATTTTATAACAATCATTTTCAGGCAGCGCAGCCTTCTGCTGATTTAGATAATGTACTTCATTATTTTTCAAAAGAAACTCACAATTTCCATAATTTCTTCACATTCATCAGCAATTTATCGATTAAAATAATCCAGTTGATTAAACTTTAGTCTAATAATTCCAAAAGCTTAGGCTATTTTCAGGAAGAGATGCGTCTACTTGTATAACCCAGATTATTCCCCGTGCCCATGGCCCAACAAGGCAAGGCATTTGCCATTATTGCAATCACCGTTTTTCTGTGCTGCCTTCTCGGAATTTTGACTCGCCCTCTTTCTTTCCTTGCCTTCTTTTGGCCAGCTAATGCTGCTTTATTGGCCATTTTTTTGCGCTTCCCGCAGCTGAATAATGCTGGAGGCTGGATTGGCGCATTTACTGCCTATATGACAGCAGACCTGCTGACTGGAAATGGTTTTGATCTGACTTTTTTTCTGTCTCTTTCAAACTTACTCAACGTCTCTGTCTCCTTATTTTTTATTAATTACTTTCAAATCAATTACCGCAATTATAATAAAGGTTTTACCTTTTTATATTTGTTTGCCATTTGCGCATTTGCCGGCTGTTTAGCTGGCGCGGCCTTTGCCGTATTGACCATACCGCATGTGCCCAATACCTTTATGTCTGCCGACCGTTTTTGGATAGATTTTGGAATGTGGTGGACTGGCGAATTGGTTAATGCAATTTTAATTATCCCTTTAATTTTGTCCATGCCGACTCTGAGCGAACTTAAGCTTGCATTTCACGAAAGAAGACATAAGCAATATCCGCTCAGTCATATTTTTCCGCTCATTGCGATTTTTATTTGCGTGCTTATGACATATTTTCTAGCGGGTCCTGGAGCGCTTCTCTACCCGCTTGCCGCCTTAATTTGGGCAGCGCTGACGTATAGGCTATTTTCGGTAGCAGTCATTAACTTTGCAGTACTGCTGGCAACCTACCACAGCTTGAATCAATTCTATCTGTCAGAATCATCCAGCGCATATCTGTCCACGTCAATTTCCGTGCGGATTGGCTTATTCATGCTAAGTTTAGCGCCGCTGATCCTATGCATCATCAGTCAAAACCGTCATGAGCTATTCAAACAGGTGCTGTATTTAGCCAACCATGACAGCCTAACTCTCGCAATGACGCGCCGGTATTTTTTTCAGCAAAGTGAGCTGCTGATGCAAAATGCGAAGCGCCAACCATTTTCAATTATTATGCTGGATATTGATCATTTTAAAAATCTGAATGATCAGCATGGGCACTATGCTGGTGATCTCGTTCTGCAGCATTTCGCAAGAACTGTGCAGCACAATCTACGCAATAATGACTTGTTTGCCCGAATCGGCGGTGAAGAATTTGTAATTTTTCTGCAAAACGTGCAATTGCAAGAAGCTCATGTAATTGCCGAACGCATTCGCGCAATTACAGAAAACTCTCCAATTAGCATCCATACCAAGGCGCCGCTGCACATTACCGTCAGTATCGGTATTATGCATCATAATTTTACAGAACAGAAAACCCTGCAGAATCTGATCAATAATGCCGACAATGCCCTGTATCAAGCTAAAAAACAGGGCCGTAATCAAGTTGCCAGCTTTAGTTCCTCTGAATTTTCTTCGGCAATCCAACTGTAAAACATAGGCCTGCCAATGTGGAAGCGCCTGCCAGTATAAAAACCACTTGACCTGAAAGCAGGCTCCAATAATGCCCCGCAAGCACACTGCCGCTTGCGACACCTAAGCCCCACATGGTGCTATATAAAGCTTGGCCTCGGCCTTGCTGCCCTGCAGAAAAATTTTGAAAAATAATACGCATTGCAATCATATGAAATAAACCAAAACTGAAAGCATGAATGGTTTGCCCAACAAACTGCCATGCAAATTCATGAGGATATAATCCCACAATAGCCCAGCGGAACCCTGTTAGAATCAAGCATAAACATATCAATGCCCGCCATGAAAACCGGGTTAAAAATACATTGGCAAATGTAAACATGATAATTTCAGCAATCACACCAACGGACCAAAGCATGCCGATCTGCCCCATTGAATACCCCATTTGATGTAAATAATTGCTGTAAAAACTATAAAAAGGCGCATGTGAAAAGAGCAGCACAAATTCAATGATAAAAAAACAAGCCACTGCAGGCCTTTTTAAAATGGGCCATAAAGGCTCCAGCTGTTTTTGTGAATGAGGCGCAGAAGTCGGTTCTTTAATGCAAAAAGACCATAGAAATGCCAATGACGCTATGCAAAGCAACAGAATTGGCAGCCAGGAAATTTGAATAATTTCGAGCAGCGCGCCAATGCAAAATACACCCGCTATAAAACCAATTGATCCCCATTTTCTGACCTTGCCATAAAACTCAGTCCGTTTCTCGCCCAACCAAAATAAAGTCACGCCTTCAAATTGAGCTAAAATCGCATTCTGAAAAAAGCTGAAAATCAGCATCAAAAAGGCGATAGATTGAAAGCTGTTTGGAATGACAAAAATCAATAGCCAAATACAGCATTCCATCCATGTTGCAAAGCGCACCAGCAGCATGCGTTTGCCTGATTTGTCAGCTATCCAGCCCCAAATGAACGGCGCAAAAAAACGGGTAATAATAGCAATTGAAGAAAGAATGCCTATTTCTTGATAGTTAAACCCTTGGCCTTCTAAATACAAATTCCAAAATGGCATGAATGTGCCAACAATCGCGTAGTAGAAGAAGTAGAATCCACCTAGTTTTGACTGGATTGGAAAGTCTTGCATTTAACTATATTACCTTGTAAATACAATACCTTATTGACTTTTTTAAGTTGTACGGTAATGTAGTGAATTGGTGCATTTAGGATTCGTACTGTATACAAATGAGTATACAAATTTATTTTAATTAAATTATTTCAAAATTTGTATACTTTTCAAAAAATATAGATTTTTTATAAAATACTTATTATTTTTCATTTATTTATTTTTATAAAATTCCCAATAATTTTTTGCGCAAAAAAACCGCCTTTTCAGGCGGGCCGCTATTTGGTATCGTTCATGTGGATTTGATGCCCAGTGCATCTACAGTGAATACATAAATGTCATATCTGCAACGGTTGCAGAGTTCCCATTCTTCTAGAATTTCTTTAAGAGGTTTATGAACCATAGTGCGCTGAACCCCGTCATGGTTTCGGATAAGGTATTGATGCTTACAGGGAATTTTCAAGCTGTTAGAACCCATTTAAAGTGTCTATATTCTCACCAATAAAAAT
>NZ_JAPEQW010000021.1:0-57826 GCF_026168575.1 Acinetobacter entericus | reverse complement strand
AGAGTATCACTTATAGGAGTTGTTCAAATTTCCGGATCCATCTCTCAGCGTGCGAGGGTTTTTCAGCAGCTTGCGCAAAAAGCTGGGTCTATAATGGAATGTTATGATTTTACATCAATATAAAGTTGTCTTTGCCGGAACCATGGGTGCCGGAAAAAGCGAGGCGATTAAATCCTTATCGAGTATTGACGTCGTGTCTACTGAGGCAGTCAACACCGATACACAGTCTCATAGTAAAATGTTCACCACAGTGGGCATAGATTATGGGGAATTAATTTTAGAGGACGGGACAAAAGTTGGCTTGTACGGCACGCCTGGCCAAGAACGGTTTGATTTTATTTGGAATATGATTTGTAAGGGCGCTTTAGGCACCATTATTTTAATTGATAACAGTATTGATTATCCGATTGAACAGCTGAATTTTTATTTAGATTATTTTAAAACGGTCAGTGACAATATTATTATTGGAATTACGCATTTGGATGTAAAGTCGGCAAATCATGCCGCGATTTACCGTGATTGGGAAAAAAGCCAGACGGATGCACGCTATCCGCTTTTCTTTGTAGACGCTCGGGAAAGAAATGATGTGCTTTTACTCCTTGAAGCATTAATTGCCAATGCCGAAGTTCAACTCGCAATTTAAGGTTAAAACTCATGCTAGCTCATAATTTAAAAAGAAAAGCGCCGGAAGAACTTGTCAATTTCATTCAGGTTCATATCCGTGCATTGCTTACCGAGATTTCTGAAATCGAATTTGTGATGGTGTGTTCCACAGATGGTTTTGAATTGACCTCAGTGGCTAAAAAGAACATTGCAAATGCCGGAAAACTAGCAGCAGTCAGCAGTTCTATTTTGGCAATGGTGCAAGCCTTTATGGGGGAAATCAATCTGGACGGCTGTCAAAGCCTGACGCTGGACGCTGCCAATGGCAAGGTGCTGCTGACAGCGATACCCAATGAAAAATACCCCATGCTGTTGGTGGTTTTAACTTCAAAAAATGTGCTCTTGGGTCAATTGCTGTATGCGATTAAAAAAATTACGGAAGACATTTCGCATCAGTCCGAAACGCCAAGCCATTGTTAGATGCTGTGGGCGGCAAGAGATGAAGCCATGCATCATTGGCGGAATTAAATGACAAATGCGCAGTGATCTTTTATAGTGCAGCCATGTAGGAGATTTTCATGAAAAAGTTACTCGCTTTATCTGTTCTGATTGCACTGGCTGGCTGTGCAGAGAAAAAGCCGCTGACGCCTGAAGAACAATGGCAGGGCTATTGCCGCAGTGTAGGCAATGCAGCGCGCACGATTATGCTGGACCGTCAGAACGCGATTCCTAAAGCGCAAGCAGTGGAACATGCCAGTAAAATTGAAGATGAAACCACCAAAAAATTCATCATCAGCATTATTGACGAAGTTTATGCTTTGCCTGAAGCATCAATTAAAGGCGATGTAGAAGCGTCCCGTGAAAAAATCCGCAGCGAATTTACGGAAAAGTGCATAGCGACGCCGCATGATCAAATGCCGGATTACAAACCGTTCTAAGGAACGGTTTTTTTTGCCTGATTAAAAAAATAGCCTAAGCAGTCTTTAAAATACACCTTGTGACAAATCTGTTAATCTTAAATATAGAAAAGCTTATCTTTTTATTGAATAATGAGTGCAGAACAATAGAAGAAGAGAGGAGCAGCAAATGGATGTTGTCGGCTATCTGCATCATGCAGATTTACTCTTGGAAGATGATCAGGGCCTGATCATTATCGGTGGCGGAAATTACGTTTTGAGCATAGGGGATCGCGTATATTTAAAACGTCAGGTCGATGGCATGCCGAATCGGTATATTATCGAAATTTCATTTGCCAGCAACCAGTACCAAGGCTTATTTGAAGACCAGTGCCAGATGAAGTTCAGCGGCAATCGTGCAGAATTAAATCAATATTTAACAGCCACGACTGTCCACTAAGGTGGAATATATTTTTTGATACAAAGAAGGCAGCATGAAGTTGCCTTTTTTATGGTGAGAATTCAGTTAAAAGTTAAAAACTTTCCAAAAATAAGTACTGTAAGCTCAGGATTTGATTATCGATTAATCAAAAAACCATCATTTAGTTGCTAAATAATGGACATCATGAAGAAACACTTTACTTGCATTAACTTTTAACTGGAATTTTAGTAAAATTAAGCAGTCCATATTATTTGCGAAGCCTGAGAATGGCTGGAATTCGCAGGTAATTTTTTAAAAAAGAGGAATAAACCGTGCTAGAAGCTTACCGCCAACACGTTGCAGAACGTGCCGCACTCGGAGTCCCGCCGAAGCCACTTGATGATGTTCAAACAGCAGCATTAGTTGAGTTATTAAAAAATCCACCAGCTGGCGAAGAAGCATTCTTAGTTGATTTGCTTGAAAACCGCGTTCCAGCGGGCGTTGACCAAGCTGCTTATGTTAAAGCTGCATTCTTAGCTGCTTTGGCTAAAGGCGAGGCGGCTTCACCATTAGTTTCTAAAGAACGTGCGGTTTACTTACTGGGCACTATGCTTGGTGGTTATAACGTTGCTCCTTTAGTTGCTCTTCTTGATGATGCAGAGCTTGCTGAATTAGCTGCTGAAGCGCTGAAAAAAACGCTTCTGGTATTTGATGCGTTCCATGACGTTGCTGATAAAGCAAAAGCGGGCAATGCAAATGCACAAGCAGTTATGCAATCTTGGGCTGATGCTGAATGGTTCACTAGCCGTAAAGACGTTCCGGAAGAAATCAAGCTTACTGTTTTCAAAGTAACTGGCGAAACCAATACAGACGACTTGTCACCTGCACAAGACGCATGGAGCCGTCCAGACATTCCATTGCACGCAAATGCAATGCTGAAAAACGTACGTGACGGGATCAACCCAGAAGTTCCTGGTGAAGTTGGTCCGCTTAGCCAAATTAAAGAACTTGTTGCGAAAGGCAACCAAGTTGCTTACGTTGGTGACGTTGTTGGTACGGGTTCATCTCGTAAATCTGCAACAAACTCTGTACTTTGGTTCTTCGGCGACGACATTCCGCACATCCCGAACAAAAAAGACGGCGGTTACTGCTTAGGTTCGAAAATCGCTCCGATTTTCTTCAACACAATGGAAGATGCTGGCGCGCTGCCAATTGAAATCGATGTTCAAAACATGAACATGGGTGACGAAATCGTTCTTAACATTGATCACGCTGCTGCAAAAGTAACTGCATCTAAAGATGGTGCTGTGATTGCTGAAGCTGAACTGAAAACTCCAGTTCTTCTTGACGAAGTTCGCGCAGGCGGCCGTATCAACTTGATCGTTGGCCGTGGTTTGACGACTAAAGCGCGTGAAGCTTTAGGTCTTGCTCCATCGACTTTATTCCGTACTCCAGTTCAACCTGCTGCTACTGGCAAAGGTTTCACTCAAGCACAGAAAATGGTTGGCCGCGCATGTGGTCTTCCTGAAGGTCAAGGTGTACTTCCAGGTACTTACTGCGAACCTAAGATGACAACTGTTGGTTCGCAAGATACAACTGGTCCAATGACTCGTGACGAATTGAAAGACTTAGCTTGCCTAGGCTTCTCTGCTGACCTTGTTATGCAATCTTTCTGTCACACAGCTGCGTATCCAAAACCAGTTGACGTTCAAATGCAGCACACGCTTCCTGATTTCATCATGAACCGTGGCGGTGTATCTTTACGCCCAGGTGACGGTATTATTCACTCTTGGTTAAACCGTATGCTTCTTCCAGATACAGTTGGTACTGGCGGTGACTCGCATACTCGTTTCCCAATCGGTATTTCATTCCCAGCGGGTTCTGGCCTTGTAGCGTTTGCTGCAGCAACTGGTGTTATGCCGCTTGATATGCCTGAATCTGTTCTTGTTAAGTTCAAAGGTAAAATGCAGCCTGGTATCACTCTACGTGACCTAGTGCATGCGATTCCTTACGTTGCGATTCAGCAAGGTGACTTAACTGTAGAGAAGAAAGGTAAGAAAAACATCTTCTCCGGTCGTATCCTTGAGATCGATCTTACAGAAATGGAAACTGACCTGACTGTTGAGCAAGCATTTGAACTTTCTGATGCTTCTGCTGAACGTTCTGCAGCAGGCTGTTCTATTACGCTTTCTGAAGAGAAAGTTGCTGAATACCTGAAATCAAACATCACTATGCTTAAGTGGATGATTTCTGAAGGTTATGGCGATGCTCGTACAATGGCTCGCCGTGTTGAGAACATGGAAAAATGGTTAGCGAACCCATCACTTCTTAAAGCTGATGCTGACGCTGAATACACGAAAGTGTATGAAATTGACCTTGCGACAATTACTGAACCAGTTCTTTGCTGCCCGAATGACCCAGATGATGCGAAATTGCTTTCTGACGTTCAAGGCGTGAAAATTGACGAAGTATTCGTTGGTTCATGTATGACTAACATCGGTCACTTCCGTGCAACTGGTAAGTTACTTGAAAAAGTTCCTGGTGGCGTACTTTCAACTCGTTTGTGGATTGCTCCGCCTACGCGTATGGACGAACGTCAATTGATGGAAGAAGGTTTCTACAATACTTATGGTAAAGCTGGCGCTCGTACAGAAATGCCAGGCTGTTCATTATGTATGGGTAACCAAGCGCGTGTAGCGCCGAACACGACTTGTGTATCGACTTCTACTCGTAACTTCCCGAACCGTTTAGGTCAAGGTGCTAACGTTTACTTAGCTTCTGCTGAACTTGCATCTGTTGCAGCTGTACTTGGTAAATTACCAACTCCAGAAGAATACCAACAGTATGCCGCTCAAATTGATAGCATGTCTGCTGACATCTACCAATACTTAAGCTTCGATAAAATGGGCGACTATACTGACGCTGCTGCGAATGTCGATACCAAGAAAATTGCTGCCGCTCAATTGACTTAATGAGCTAGGATTAAGAGAAGCCGAAAGGCTTTTCCCTAGCGCAAGAGCAAATCTATGATTTGCTTGGAAATTAAGCAATAATTGGTATAAAATAAGGGCTGATTAATCAGCCCTTATTTTATATGAAAAAAACAGAAGCATTTTTGAAGTGGCAAAAAATACACAGGAAATTTTTGATTTTAGTGTTTTAGTACATTACGCAGTTCCTACTTTAAAACAACAAATTTCTTTAGTCGAAAAAAGTGTTGTAACGCAATTATGTAGACCTGATTATTATAGAAGTAATAAAGAAAACTATTATTCCTCACCAAATTTGTTGGATAGTATTAAAAGAAGAACGGCAGGTTATAAATCCCATGTATCGGACTATTTATTGTTATCTTTATTTAGCTACTTTGAAGCATTCGTTATAGATGTGATACAAGAATTTTTAAACTTTCATGGGGGTATTTCTGAATTTCAAAATTTTGCAATCAGAAAATCTAAAAACTCTATGGAAATTTTAAGTAATCAGTCAGAAATACGAAAACATAAGAATAAGCTAAAGCCTACTGATGCAAAAAATCAACCTGACCGAAAACATGCAACACGTGAGTTGAAAAAAACTCAATTTAGATTTCCTAGTGATCATTTCGCATCTTATGGAATATTTATGTTAGGTAAGAAAATTGATGATTTGAAGGCACGAGAAATTCCTGAAGTACTTATAAATGTCTTACTAATAGATTTAAACACAGAAGAAGTTAGAAACTTTCATAATATTAGGGATATACGAAATAAAATAGCTCATGGGCAGATTGTTCATCTTGATATTGAAGCAGTTACAAAACACAATAATATTTTGATGGCTCTTGCTAATAAGGTGAATAAGCATGTTTGTGAATTTTTTAAAATTTACGAAAATAATTATTTTAATTAAATTTATTTAGAGCATACATATATTAACGTATATTTGAAAAAACTATTAACACTATGAGTAATCATAATTAATAAGATCATGGAAATAATTTGATCTGTAAATTCTATTTGAAACAAGGTTAATTTAAACAATAAGTAGACTCTTTACACTTCACCTAATAAATCGTTTAATCCCCACATTAAAAATAATTTACAAAGTTGATGTAGCAATGGCTAAACAGTCGCGTTTTTTATGTATAGGTGGTTTTCTTAACGGAACTCAAGTCAAAGACCAAGGTGATAGTTTTGTCTGTGTCGAAAAAGGTAAGAATGTCACTTACATCAAAAAGGAAATTTTCCATCCAGATGCGTGGGATCATGACTATTACGTCTGTGAAACCACAACGGATAAACAAGCACGAAATTGGGTGTATGACATCGAATAGAGTTGATTGTTTATTAATTGCATTTTAATAAATCAGGCCAAGATTTACTTGGCCTGATTTTTTACATTTAAGATATGTATTTTAGAGAAAATAGTATTTGTATAAATATAGTTTAGAAACTATACATTCATAAATTAGAGCCTATTCATTGCCGACTATTCTGTTTAAAATTAAATAAATAAGCATCTTTGGGTATGACATGAACTATCAATTTGATGCATTCATGACCATAGTTGCTGCAGTTGCAGTGCTATTGGTTGGTTACGTATTTGTTAATAAAGTCAGCATTTTAAAAAAATACAATATTCCAGAGCCTGTTGCAGGCGGCCTCGTTGCGGCTGCCATCACATATATATTGTTTGAAAGCTTAAACATTACGGTCAATTTTGATACCAATATTCAGCAAATTTTTATGCTGATGTTCTTTACTTCTGTCGGTTTAAGCGCGAGCTTGGTCAAGCTTAAAGAAGGTGGTAAATCCTTGCTGGTCTTCTTGGTTTGCGTAGTCATTTTTGTACTGCTGCAAAATGCTGTAGGCGTTAGCTTGGCTAAAGCCCTAGGTTTAGATCCGCTGATTGGCCTAATCACGGGTTCGGTGACCTTAACTGGCGGGCATGGCACAGCAGGGGCATGGGGAACTATTTTTGAGCAGGAACATAGTGTACAAGGCGCTATTGCCTTGGGTATGGCCAGTGCGACATTTGGATTGGTCATCGGCGGCATGATGGGCGGGCCAGTCGCGAAATTCCTGATTCGCCGCTATCAGCTGGCAGAAGAAATATCTCCTGAAACGGGCCGTAATGAAGCGCCGCCAGCAGCGCAAACCGCACCCTTTGAGTACCCGGAAAAGACCCGCCTCATTACTGCAGATGATGCCGTAAAAACCATGGGTATGTTTGCAATTTGCATTAGTTTTGCTTATTTCATGACTGCACTTGCGAAAGGGCAATGGTTCGAGCTTCCAACTTTTGTTTGGGCGCTCATGTGCGGCGTAGTTTTACGGAATCTTTTAGAACACGGCTTGAAGGTTCAAGTGTTTGAACGCTGCATAGATGTCTTTGGCAATGCATCTTTGGCGCTGTTTTTAGCGATGGCGTTAATGTCATTGCAGTTGTGGCTGCTGGCAGATTTGGCTGGGCCGCTGGTGATCATCCTGATTGTTCAGACACTTTTCTTGGCGCTGTATTTATACTTTGTGACCTTTCGCGTTATGGGGAAAAACTATGATGCTGCGGTATTGTGTGCGGGCCAATGTGGTGTCAATTTGGGTGCAACGCCCACAGCCATTGCAAATATTCAAGCGGTGACGAACACTTATGGAGCATCGCACAAAGCTTTTTTAATTATTCCACTGACGGGGGCATTCTTCGTGGATATTGTGAATGCATTTGTGATCCAATTTTCTATTGGCATCTTGAGTTAATTTGCCTGTTTTGCATTTTCCAAAAAAAGCACCATGAGGTGCTTTTTTTTACGGCTTTTATAAAGCCGCTGGAAATGAAATCTATAGATATTAAAAAGCCCCATGGTTAGGGGCTAGTCGTATGCGCATCTAAGGCACATACTGTAAGAGGCTCATCTCATACTGAATGCATTAAAGCACATTTGCAAAAACTTTTCAGCACAAGATTTTTAAAATCACTCAATCATCATCAAATCTGCATTGTTCGCCAGCTTAAGCGGCCGCAAGGCGAAAATAGAACGGGTATGACGCACCCCCTTCATCTTATACAAATTTTTACGCAAAAAGCGTTCATAATGTTCTGAGTTTTTCACTGCAACTTTAACTAAATAATCATAATCACCAGTCACGAGATGTGCTTCAATAACCTCAGGCATATTCGCCAGAGCTTCGCTGAATTGATTTAAAATCTCATCATCATGCCGTTCAAGCGTAATTTCGATAAAGAACAGTTCATTGATGCCAATCGCTTTGGCGTTAATATTGGCCGTATAGCCTTCAATAATATTAAGAGATTCAAGGCGTTTCAGGCGCGTCCAGCAGGGAGAGGAGGATAGGCCGACTTTTTCCGCCAATTGGGTGACAGTCAAACGGCCATCTAGACGCAGCTCAGAAAGAATACGGCGGTCAATCTTATCTAAGCTGTAATTATTTTCGCTCATGAAACAGTCTGCAAAAGAATTTTCTGAATTATGAATATTTATAGCATGATTGTTCTGCACATGAGCCGATTATTCAGAAAAACAGTAAATACATTCAGACAATTGCCGTTAATATAAACACATGCACCTTTGGCTCGTTGGGTTACTTGCCAAGGTTAAATGCACATAGTGGCTGAACAGGGGTACTGTAAAGCTGCTGTGTGCATTTTTATTTCACCTGTATGATCGCAGCAATAAAAAAGCCCGCCTAGCCGGATTACAGGAAAGGCGGGGTAAACTCAAAGTCATTGAGATGAGTATTTTTAAACCGCGAGCTGCTGCTTAATCACGGGCCAAAGGTTCTGGTGTGATTTTTTAAACATCAGCATATGGCCAATGCCTTTGTGTCCATACTCAGACGGTTTCAATTCAATCATTGCTGTAGAAGCATTCGGGTACATGCGAAGCAAATCTTTGACGTTGGCGCGCGTGGCAATTTCATCATCAGAAGACCATAAGGCTGTGATTGGCGCTTGAATCTCATGATGGAAGTCTTTGTGCACGGTTTTGCCAATTGCATTCATCACATAACCCGGCTTGCTGCAGAACTGTGCCCATTCACGCGCAACATCTTTTGGCAGATTCTCGCCCATGCCAATTGCATTGGTTGGCCCATAGCCCAGTGTATAGCGCGCAATCGGAAAGATGCCTTTGAACATAAGCGGCGCAAGAATTTTTGTGCGGCCTTTTAAGCCCTTTACATGTCCTGTAGAGCCAGAAACAGCCACAACTTTTGCGACTTTTTCATAATTGGGAACAATACCCAGCAGTTGGCCGCCAGCACTATGGCCAAGCAAAATGACTTGCGCTGCGCTGGCTTTTTGCAGCAATGTATCGACGGCTGCAGGAATGTCCAGCTGCCCCCATTGCACAATGCTGGCAGTCGATTTGCTTAATGGCCCATGTAAAGAGTCACCAATGCCACGGAAATCAAAGACTAAAACATCGTATCCTTGTTCACTGAGCCAGCTGGCAAAGTTGTTGTAAAATTGCTTGGTAATACCTGTGGCTGGGCAGATGAGTACAGGATACTCATGTTGCTTTGTTTGGGCGGCATAAAAGCGTGCGCTAAGTCTATAGCCATCTTTACAGGTAATATTCAATGCTTCAAATTGCGACATAATTTTGCTGTATAAGTGAGTTCTTTTAACTTTACTTTACACGAGTTCTAAAAAGAAACTTGATTAAAAGAGTGACTAAAAAGTCAGTTCTTGCGGCTCCTGATGGGAAGCATATAGAAGGGAATAATACATATGGGTATTGAATATTTGGATGTTGGGGTGCGCTGGGCGATTGTGTTCAGCGGTATTTTTCTATGGACAGGCATGCTGACAGGGGTGTGGAAGTATTGGCAGATCCGTCATTCAGCACAGGCAAGGGCGCATTATTATGTTGATATCGCGCATAGGAGCAGCCTGCTGTATGCGCCAGCATCACTGATTTTGGCGGTGTTGGCATATTTTTCCAGCTTTTCTGCTGCTGTGAATTTAGTCTGTGTGCTGATTAATCTAGTTTTCTTCAGTTTCTCAATCTTTAGCTATATATTGCACGGCTTTCTCAAAGACACTTCAAATCAATTTAAAAAGCCGCATCAGCTGGGCGCAACATACACACTGCCAAACGGGTTGATGAGTTTGGCAATGCTTCTGCTGATCGCTGGAGAGCTGGGTGCAACAGGGCTGCTGCTGCTGGGTGCGGGATTGAGCTTGTTCACTTAAATTTGGCGAAACTGGATTGAGCATCATGTTTGCTGAAAGTCTAAATCGATGCTGACTGACTGACATCAACCTGAATTTTATTCATTTTTTTTTGTACAGCGAGGCAGTCAAGCTGTCAGGGCATGATGAAGTGCGGGTATCGAAAGCAGTTCAATGAATGTGTAAAAGAATTGTTGTTATTGTAAATATGAGGTGTCTTATTGGGATGGATGACGAATCATCCATCCATCTATTATTCTAGATAATCAGAGCATTTTTGCTTACGGTACTTTGCGTCAATCACAGCCCATAAATAAAAGGCAAATGAGACGATGACCGCATATCCAAAATATTCAAGCCTTAAGTTTCCCTGCATTAAGCCTTGAATCAATAACGTCAGCATCAGCGCAATAGTGGTGCTTAAAAAGGTCACCATATTTTTATTGGCTTTCAGAGCGTTAATGAATAATTCTTTATTGAAATGTATTGATAACATCTCCACCCCTCCTTTTGTTGTTTTTACCAAAACCTGATTGTTTTAGTAAGCTATACATTTACTTTGTACTGTTTATTTAGAAACATTTCAATAGTAAATGTCATGATTTTGTCATATATCTATGTTAGATCATGGCATATAGATTATATGGCTATCAATTTTCTAAATATTGCATATAGGCCTTAGCATATGGCGCTTAGGAAAAAATATGCAGTTATTTAGCCCAGTGTATATAAAGCAATATATATACCAAGCACATAGCAGTGCAGAACAGAAAATTGTATAAGCTATTTATGCAGTAAAAACGGATAAAATGTAAGCAGTTTTTAGACTAAAGTAGTTGAATTTTAATTATTTAAAAATCATGTTTTAGTTTTGTTTTTATTGTAAAAATTTGTTTCTTTTTTTGCATGTGGCATCGATTGCAGAATTTTTAAAGAAGCGCATTGGAACAGTGAGACAAATAAAAGCATATTTGGGTAAAACATGGCAATTATCGGTCGTTTTATAAAATCATCTACTGGGTAAATATCAAATTTTGTATACTGAACATGGCTAGAAATTTATTTTCTAACTTTGTCGATCACTGTCGCAATAACTAAAACAATCAAAGAAGGAATAAACCAAGCGAGGCTTTGTTCATTCAAAGGCAAATTTTGCAGTAACGCGGGCAGTTCAAATCCTGCAACTTTCAAGCCGTCAAAAATACCGAAAATCAGCGCAACCGCAGTAACAGGGGTAATGACCTGTGATGGCTTGTTCCAGAATTTATTGCAGAAGCTGAGTAAGATCACCACAATGGCTGGCGGATAAATCGCGCTTAAAACCGGTACAGATACAGCAATCAGCTTGGTTAAGCCTAAATTTGAAATAATTAAGGAAAAACCCACTAAAATAAAGACAAATGCTTTGTAAGGGATTTTTGTCAATTCTGAGAAATATTCTGCGCAGGCGCATGTCAGGCCAATTGCAGTTACCATGCAGGCAATAAAAATCATGGCGGAAAGGAAGTAAGCACCCATGTTGCCAAAAGCGTGCTGAACGTATGCGTGCAGGATCACTGCGCCGTTCGCTGCATTTGGAGCAAGTTCGTGGCTGCCCATGCCCAGCTTAAACAAGCTGACATATACCAGTGTTAAACCGATGCCTGAAATGATGCTGGCAATTACAGCATATTTAGTGACGAGTTTTTTATCGGTTACGCCGCGGGAATTAATCGCTTTAACAATCACAATGCCAAAGACCAGTGCGCCTAAAGTGTCCATGGTGAGATAGCCATTGACGATGCCTTCAGAAACGGGGCTGGTGACATAGTTGTTGATTGCGGGCTGTATTTGTCCAGCAGGAATAAAAAATGCAGACAAGCCTAAAATGGCTAAGCCTAAAATTTTTAATGGTGACAGGAAGTAGCCGACAGTATCTAAAATTTTGTTTGGATACAGTGAGATAATCGTCACTAACGCAAAATAGATGATGCTGTAGGTGAGCAGGCTGCTGGATGAGTCACCAAAGTATGATGAAAATCCAATTTCATAAGAAACTGTTGCAGTACGGGGTGTTGCGAATAAAGGGCCAACGGCTAAATAGCACACTACAGTCAGCATAATGCTGGCTGCTTTTCCTAGGGGGGAGCTTAATAACTGAATTGAGCCTTCTACACGCGACAACGCAACAATAGTAATCACAGGTAAGCCAACTGCAGTGATTAAAAAACCAAAAGCAGCTAACCACACATGTTCGCCGGCTTGCTGAGCAACAATCGGCGGAAAGATAATATTGCCTGCGCCAATAAAGAGGGCAAAGGTCATAAAACCTAAGGCAACAATATCTCTAGTACGGAGATTTGTCATAAGTAAAAGGGAGATGAAACGGTTGAAGCCGGCAATTTTAGTGCAATTTCAGTGGCTTTTGGGTTTTATTTTATAAATACTATTCATTTTTTTTATAATATTTAAACTCAATATATCCTTGGATAAATTTTTGTTCAATTTATATAACTGATTATCGTTAAAAAATATAAATCATTTTAAAAAATATGCGCTTGCTTTGATTGTTTAATTTAAGCAGCGCAAGCTGTATCCGTTTATAAAGCGGCGGGGCATAGACGCTGTAAAGCCTCATATTTGCCAAGTTTTTACGCATAAAAAACAAAAAAAATTTAAAAGGTCTATAATCGCTGAATCTTATTTGAGGATGTTGCAATGAAAGCTTCCAGTATCACAATTAAAACTGAGCAAGATATCGAAAAGCTGAGAATTTCGGGTCGTTTAGCTGCGCAAGTTTTGGAGATGATTGGGGAGTTTGTCAAGCCGGGTGTCACTACAGAGTATTTGGATGATATCTGCAATGATTTTATTGTGAATACCTTAAAAGTGATCCCTGCCAATGTGGGGTATTACGGCTATACCAAAACCACCTGTATTTCACCAAATGAAGTGGTGTGCCACGGCATCCCATCATCTAAAACCGTATTGAATGATGGCGATATTATCAATATTGATGTGGCGATTATTAAAGACGGCTACTTTGGCGATACCAGCCGCATGTACTATGTAGGCGCAATTAAGCCAGAAGCGAGACGCTTAGTTGAAACGACTTATGAAGCGATGGTGGCCGGGATTCATGCGGTAAAGCCTGGGGCAACCCTGGGCGATGTGGGGCATGCCATTCAGACTGTAGCGCACCGTGAAGGCTATACCATTGTCCGTGAATATTGCGGTCATGGCATAGGCAAGGTTTATCATGAACAGCCAAGCGTTCTGCACTATGGCCAGCCAGGCCAAGGTGTGCAATTAAATAAAGGCATGGTCTTCACCATTGAGCCGATGATTAATGCAGGCAAAGCGCGCACCAAAGAGCTGAAAGACGGCTGGACAGTTGTGACTGCTGACCGGTCATTATCTGCGCAATGGGAACATATGGTGCTGGTAACAGATGACGGTTTTGAATTGCTGTCGCCATGGCCGGAAGGTACGGGCAGTTACGCTGAAATTTAAGTTCAGAATCAAGAAAATGGTCAGAAACAGCGGCTGTTTTTCTATCTTTAAATTAGTTAATATGTTTACGACTTTAGTCTAGTATTGAGGGTGTAAAAAATATACAAATATGATTTATCAATAAGTCATGTTTGATGCGCTCTTTATTTATCAAGCTTTCAGTTAATTTGAAATTTTCAGTTAGAATTAATTTCTATTTATTGAGCCGTTCGGTTTTACGTATGATTACTCCATCAGATTCTGCTGTAGTTTCTGTATTAAGAGTTTCAGCCTATCCAATGTGGATAGGCTTTTTTTTGCCTAAATTTTAGAGTGCGTTAGGTGTTCTACGAGATAGTCAATAAAAACGCGCACAGCCGGCAGCAGTCCGCGGCGTGACGGATAGACTGCATGGAAAATGCCATGCGGCGCTTTCCAGTTCGGCAAGACGCGCACCAATGCGCCTGACGCTAAATGATCCTGCACAATCGTATCGGGCAATAAGGCAATGCCGCAGTTTTGGCATGTCAATTGCGCCAGCATGCTTAAATCGGACCCCATAATGACGGGATTTACACGGACTTTCTTTTGCTGCTGATCATCATGCACCACAATGTGCTGATCAAGGTGTTCATCCGCCATGCTGAGAATCTGATGCTGCGCTAAATCCTCAGGCTGTTTTAAATCTCCATATTGATTCAGGTAGGCTTGGCTGGCAAATAAATGCTGCTCGATCGACGAAAATTTTCGGATGACTAAGTTCGGGTCATCGTCTAAATTGTCACGCACACGCAAGGCTAAATCAAAACCTTCATTGATGATGTCGACACGGCGGTTAGTCACCATCATTTGCACTCTAATTTCAGGGTACATTTTCAAAAATTTTGGCAAAATTTTGGCAATTTCATTTTGCGCAATTGATACAGGCAGGCTGATTTTAATGACGCCGCGCGGTTTGGTACTGAGATGATCAACCAAATCATGTGCGGCTTGGGCGGCATTCATCATCACTTGCGCATGGCGGTAGATATTCATGCCAATGTCTGTAACCGCAAAATGCCGTGAGCTGCGCTGAATCAGGCGCACGCCTAAACGTTCTTCTAGATTGTAGACGCGTCTGCTTAATTTAGATTTTGGAATGTCAGTTGCGCGTTCGGCCGCACTGAATCCGCCATGCTCGACCACTTGGGCAAAACAAAAAAAATCATCCAAATCACTGAGCATTTTTAGTATTCCATATTTGCAACAATATTGAAGAATTAAAAACGATCGTTGCAAATTGTCAATTGCAATTTGTAAAAGATTGAACCGGCGGGTTTCGTATCAGGCACTTTTTCAAGACTAAAGTCTGCTTCGAAATAATATATGTTGTCCGTAGCATAGGGCGCAATTTCGGCGCTTATATCAGCTGTGGCAGCTACATATAGGCGGAGCAACAAGCCCTAAACCATGAGGATATATCATGGAGTTAAGACATTTACGCTATTTTGTTGCGGTCGTAGAAGAACAAAGCTTTACCAAAGCGGCAGAAAAATTATTTATTGCGCAGCCGCCGTTAAGCCGCCAAATTCAAAATTTAGAACAGGAATTGGGCGCGCAATTATTTGAACGGGGCAGCCGCCCATTGCGCACCACGGCGATTGGCCGGTTTTTTTATCAGCAGGCTTTGAAGCTGCTGTCTAATGCAGAAGAAATCAAACTGATTACTCAGCGCGCAGGGATGACTGAGCGTACGATTCAAATTGGTTACGGCAGTTCATTGATGTGCGGTTTGCTGCCGCGGATTGTCTATCTATTCCGCCAGCAGCACCCGCATTTAAATGTAAAGCTGGTAGAACTTAACGGCATGGATCAGATTCAGGCGCTCAAGGAGGGCCGGGTCGATGCTTGTTTTGGCCGGGTGAGAGTCTCCGATCAGGCAGTAAAGCGCGTGATGCTGCGTGAAGAAAGGCTCGTATTGGCAGTGCATTCCAGCCATGCATTTGCAAACTGCAAGCAGCCTATTTCTCTGATGCAGCTGAAAGATGAGCATATTTTCACTTATCCGTCACAGTCAGGTTTGGGCTATGCTGCGCAAATTAAATCTTTGTTTTTAGAGTTTGGTTTAGAGCCTAAGCGCTTTCATGTGCTGGATGGGCTGCAGCAGTCTTTAGGCATGGTGGCTGCGGGTGAAGGCATTTGCATTGTGCCTGAATCGGTCAAGATGATGCAGTTCAGGCATGTGAATTATCTTGCTTTGGCGGATAGCGCCGCGCTAAGCCCAATTTACCTGATGGTCCGTAATGATGACGAGGGGCAATACACGCGCCCTTTATTCGATTGCGTATATCAAGTCTATGATTTAGAGGCCATTGAATATGATCGGCGTGTCTTCTAGTTCGTTCATTATTTAAAAAACAGATTTGAGCCGCTGTGCCTGCGCTGCGAAAGCGCTATGCTTTTGTTTCTTCGCAGTTCTGTAGAAATTTGCCGATTTCTTTACTGAATTTAAAGGGTTCGCTCAGCAAAGGCGTATGCCCGGATTTTTTAAAGATGACCGCTGTTGCGTCATTCAGGCTATTGGCAATAATTTTTTGCCCGTCAGCCGGGTAAAGTTTGGATTGTTCGCCAATAAAGAAAGTGGCGGGTTTATCCAGCTGGGCAATAGCAGTACGGTAATCCTCCTGGTGGTGCAGATAATTGCTGATATACCATGCTAAATAATCTAAGCGCTGAATAGGCAAAATATGAGACTGCAGGCTTGGGTGTTTGAATGCCTGTTTAATTAACAAAGGCGCAACTTGACTGCTGGCTTGCATGTCAATAAAAGCCAGCCAGCTTTGCAATAAGCTTGCGCGGTCTGCGCTATGTAGCTGATCGATAGAAAGGGCGTTGGCATTGCGCGTTAACACCTCAGAGATGCTTTCTAAAATATCAATGAACTCAGGGTGACGTGTACCGAATAATCCATAAGGCCAGTCAGAGTTGGAGCGGATTTTTGGTGTTTGATCAATATGTAAGTAGCTTTGGATTTTATCTGCAAAATTACCGTACTGCATGCCGTGCATAGCCGTTGTTGCCCCCATGGAGTAAGCAATTACACGGTATTGATGAATATTCAGCTGATTCATGAGGCAATGAAGATCTTGCCAATGGCTGGAAATTGCATCCAAGGCAGGAATTTTACATTGGCTGGATCCGCCAAAGCCGCGCCAGTCTGGAATAATAAATTGAAATTTTTTGCGAAAGCGGTATAAAAAAGGGTGCCACTGCCAGCTTTGCATGCCGAGGCCGGACAAAACCAGTACGGGCTGGCCTGTTCCATATTCGCGGACAAAAAGATTTTCGCCATCTGACATGCGGTAATGCGGCATCACGCTTCCTTGTATTTATGTTATTTCAATTTGATTGATGATTCTCATCAAAGGCTTTTAAAGCGGGAATCAGTTTTTCCAGCCACTGAATCCAGCCAATTTCTAAGTCGATCCCCAATTGCAGAATGTGTTTATGAATAAACAGGGTACGGTCTTGCACATCCGCATTGGCAAAGTCTTTGCTGTAAATCGCCTGATAGAGTTTTAAATTATCTTGATGCAGCTGTAAATGGCGTTCCAGCTCAGGCAGCACGGTATTTCCGCCAATTTGCGCTTCTGCGCGCAGCCGCACCATCAGTTCCTCCCGCAGCTGCGCAGGCGGACTTTGCTTGACCATCCAGCTGGCGAGTTCGCTGCGGCCTAATTGTTCAACTTGATAGGTTTTTTTGCGGCTTTGCGCATCATCTTCTTCTATCGGTGAAATCCAGCCCTTTTGCTGCATGGCGCTGAGTTCTCGGTAAATCTGCTGATGCGTTGCATTCCAGAAAAAGCCCATGGAACGGTCAAAACGCCGTGCAAGCTCAATACCGGTACTGGGTTTTTCAATCAAGCTAGTCAGTAAGACATGAGCTAAAGACATAAATAGAGCTGCTTATCAATTTTTTACATGTTTTATTATGCAACATGTTGCATAAAAATCAAATCTCGAATATAAAAGTATGCAACAAGTTGCATTAATGGCTGCGCAGGTTTGATTTCAAAGCGCAGCCATCGTACAAACAGCCAGCGAAAGCACGCCAAGGAGAAAACATGTCTAATTATCCGCACTTACTTGCGCCTTTAGATTTAGGCTTTACTACATTAAAAAACCGCGTATTGATGGGATCAATGCACGTTGGACTTGAAGAAGTTGAAGGTGGCTATGATCGCATGGCGGCATTTTATGCAGAGCGTGCGGCTGGCGGTGTAGGATTAATCGTAACTGGGGGGATTTCACCGAATGATCATGGCGTGACTTTTCACGGCGGTTCTAAATTAGATACCTTAGAAGAAGCTGAAAAGCATAAAGTCATCACACAAGCGGTGCATGATGCGGGCGGTAAAATTGCGCTGCAGATTTTACATACAGGGCGTTATTCTTATCAGGCGGAAAACGTTGCCCCATCTGCAATTCAAGCGCCGATTAACCCGGTAAAACCGCATGCTCTTACTTCTGCTGAAGTGAATCAGACCATTGCTGACTTTGCCAATTGTGCAAAATTGTCGCAAATCGCTGGCTATGATGGCGTTGAAATCATGGGTTCAGAAGGCTACTTAATCAATGAATTCATTGCGGCACGGACCAACCATCGTGATGATGAATGGGGCGGAAGCTATGAAAACCGCATCCGTTTCCCGATTGAAATCGTAAAGCGCACCCGTGCGGAAGTCGGTGAAAACTTTATTATTATTTACCGCCTTTCAATGCTGGATTTGGTTGAAGGCGGGTCGACTTTAGAAGAAGTGATTCAGCTTGCTCAAGAAATTGAAAATGCCGGCGCAACCATTATTAACACAGGGATTGGCTGGCATGAAGCGCGTATTCCAACGATTGCAACCAAAGTGCCGCGTGCGGCATTTACATGGGTAACCAAGAAGCTAAAAGGTTCGGTTCAAATTCCGTTAGTGACGTCTAACCGTATTAATACTCCAGAAATGGCTGAACATGTTTTGGCTCAGGGGGATGCGGATATGGTGTCTATGGCGCGCCCAATGCTTGCAGACGCTGAGTTTGTACTCAAAGCAGAACAAGGCCGCAGTGATGAAATCAATACCTGCATTGGCTGTAATCAAGCCTGCTTAGATCAAATTTTCTCCATGCAAATTGCGACGTGTTTAGTCAATCCGCGTGCATGCTATGAAACTGAACTGATTTTTAAAGAAAGTGCACAAAAGAAAAATATTGCGGTCATTGGTGCAGGGCCTGCAGGCTTAAGCTTTGCCACTTATGCCGCTGACCGCGGACATCAGGTGACTGTTTTTGATGCAGCCAGTCAAATTGGCGGGCAGTTTAATATTGCGAAGACCATTCCCGGTAAAGAAGAGTTTTATGAAACGCTGCGTTATTTTAAGCGCAAAATTGAGCTTCAGCCGCGTATTAAGCTGGTGCTGGATCATACCGCAACTTATGAAGAATTAGCGCAGTCAGATTTTGATGACATCGTGGTGGCAACAGGCGTTACTCCGCGTAAGCTGACCATTGAAGGAATTGATCATCCTAAAGTGCTGAATTACTTAGAAGTGCTGAAAGAGCGTAAGCCTGTAGGCAAGCGTGTTGCGATTATTGGCGCAGGCGGTATTGGTTTTGATACAGCAGAATACTTAAGCCATGAAGGTGAAAGCGGCAGTTTAAACCCACAAAAATTCTATGATGAGTGGGGAATCGATACCAGCTATGCGCATGTTGGCGGCTTAAAACAGCCAGTCTTGGAGCAGTCGGATCGTGAAATTTACCTTCTGCAGCGTAAAGCGAAGGCGGTCGGTGCTAGCTTAGGTAAAACTACGGGCTGGATTCACCGTACAGGGCTAAAACACCGCGATGTAAAAATGATTGCAGGCGCAAGCTATGACACAATTGATGATCAAGGCTTGCACATTACAGTGAATGATCAGCCAGCGGTTTTAGAGGTGGATCACGTGATTATCTGCGCAGGGCAGGAAGAATATACAGCTATGTATGATCAGTTAAAAGCGGACGGTAAAAATGTACACTTGATTGGCGGCGCGAAAGAAGCGGGCGAGCTGGATGCGAAGCGCGCAATCCGTCAGGGCGCTGAATTGGCAGCGGTGATTTAATCTGTTTTTTCATATCAGCAAAAATTGATCTTCTCTAAACGCGATGATAGCGCTTTCTCTCCCTTTGGGAGGGGATTGAAGAGGGATGTTTTGAATAAGGTAATTAAGGAAATAAAATGACCATGCAAACAACAAAATCATCCATTCAGAAATGGCATCACATGCTGGAAAGCCGTGACATGAGCATCTTAGATGAGCTTCTGGCAGATGAGGTGGTGTTCCGTTCACCTGTGGCATATAACGCGTATCCAGGCAAGCAAGTAGTCACCTTTATTTTGACCAATGTGATTCAAATTTTTGAAAACTTTACATATCACCGTGAGTTTTACACTGAAGATGGACAGAGTGTGGTGCTTGAGTTTTCAGCAAATGTGGGTGAGAAAAAGCTGAAAGGCATTGATATGATACAGTTTAATGAGCAGGGACAGATTGTTGATTTTGAAGTGATGATTCGTCCAAAAAGCGGTTTGGAAGCATTGGCTGCGCAAATGGGGCAGCGGATGGCCGCTTTTTTGCCTAAGTAATTTTCAGCCAGCGCCATCGTTAATGTTATGAATGTTGTGTCCATCATTCGGTCTAAGTGTAAAAGGGTAGATCTATGAGTAGTGTGTTGAATCAGGTCAGCCGCCGTGCATTGGCGCTGCTGGATCAGGTGACAGGTGCAGAGCAGCCTAAGCTTTATTTTAATCCGCAGGGTGAATTTAAAGCGATTTTTGACCAGCTTCCTCAGCTTCACCGCAAATATAGGCCGACACCATGGCTGTCCAATACGCATGCGCATTTGCTGTATTTTGACCTGATCAAGAAACGCAGTATTCATTTGAAATATGACCAAATCGATCAACTGACGATGCTGGATGGCGGCATTACGGGCATTGCTTGGTTCGGGATGGATTTGCCGCCGGAAACGGCAACCATTGTAGTGATGCACACGATTACAGGTACGCCTGACAGCATGCGGGAGCTGGTGCAAGATCTGCATCAATACACTGGCTGGCGCATTGCGCTATGCCTGCGCCGCGGTCATGCGGGCCTGCCGATGCCTGTGGCTAAAATCAATTTGTTTGGCTTTACAGCAGACTTGCGCGAACAGCTGGATTACATTCAGGAAAAGTATCCGGTATCACCGCTGTATGGGATGGGTTCTTCTGCCGGTACTGGCTTGCTGGTGCGCTATCTGGGTGAGCAGGGTATTAATACGCCATTGAAAGCAGCATTTGCCTTATGTCCAGGCTATAACACAGAGCTGGGCTTTAAGCACGTACATCCTTTTTACAGCAAAATGATGACCAAAAAACTGTTTCAAAAGTTTGTAGAACCGTATCGGCAGACTTGGCAAAACACAGCGTCATTATCTAAAGTCATGCAGTCAAAGACGTTGCTGGATTTCGAACAGGCCTATTTTGAGATGGCGGGGTTTCAAGATTACGACAGCTATAATCAATCGACTAATCCTATTTATGTTTTTGAAAATATTGAGATACCGCTTTTGGTACTGAATGCTGAAGATGATCCTGTTTGTCATATCCGCAATTTTGAACCCTACAAATCTGTGGTCAGCCAGATGCGCAGTGTCGCAGTTGTGACGACCAAAAAAGGCAGTCATTGCGGTTTTTATGAAGGCTTAAGGGAAACTCATTCTTGGGCGGCCAAATTGGCAGCCGATTTCTTTTTGCTGGACGCTTCAAAAACAGCGGCTTAATGAGATGAAGTAGAGTAGAGGCCCGTCATTTATGAAAATGATGGGCCTCTTGCTGTTTGAGTCGCGCTTTTAGTTATATCTTCGATTTTTTAGCCAGGCTGCGCTGCATTTATAGGGATGGAAACCTTCATTTGCAGAATGACCAGTACCAAGGCCAGAGTGCTCAGGACCGCGCCCGAATAAGATACGGCTTGATAGCTCCATCCTGCATTCAGCACGGCAGCGCCTGCGGCCGCACCGACAGCATTGCCTAAATTAAATGCGCCAATATTGACAGATGATGCAAGCCCCGGCGCTTCGTGTACAACCGACATGACCCGCATTTGCAATGGCGGCACTACCGATCCGATGCCAAAAAATGCGCCGTGATTGAGGCTGGTTATTAGCCGCGCGCCGATTAAGCTCAGATAGCTTGGCGCTGACGCAGCCAGTAAATTGCCAACCGTAAAGATCGCCATCAATAAAATCAGGGCGTTACGCTTTGAATAGCGTGAAAACCATAAAGTCATCAATGGCGCGCCAATCATCACGCCGACTGCATAGGCGCTAATCAGCAGGCCTGCTTGAGGGATTGCAATATGCAGATCATGGGCGATTTCCGGCAGAAAGCCCATAGGTGAAAATTCTGTGGTGCCAATGGCAAAAGCGCCGATCGCAAGTGCAAGCAGAGGAAGATTGATACTCAGTCCGGTGTTTCTCATTTCCAGTTTAGTCCCATTCTGGCGCTAAGTTCTCAGGATCCACTTCGCGGCCATTGCGTTCAAGTCCAGCAATGGCAAGCATATCTTCACTGCTGAGCTGGATGTCCTGTGCGCGCAGATTTGCTGTTAAATGTTCAATTTTTGTAGAAGATGGAATCACGGAATAGCCTTTTTGCAGTGCCCAGGCCAGAGCAATTTGTGCAGCCGATGCCTGATGCCGCTGCGCGATTTGCATTAGAACAGGATCATTCAGCACTTTGCCGTAAGCTAAAGTCATATATGAAGTGACATCAATGTTTTGGGCTTGGAGAAAATCAGCCAGTTTTTCATTTTGCAAATAGGGGCTGAGTTCAATTTGATTGGCCGCAATATGCTCAGCGCCAATGCTCTCAATAGCTTGCTGCGTCAGCGCAATATTGAAATTGGAAATGCCAATATGCTGTGTTAGCCCCTGTTTTTTAGCTTCCAGCAGTGTTTGCATCAATTCAGGAATATCAACATTCATTTGCGGTGCCGGCCAGTGAATAAGCGTGAGATCAACGGCATCAGTGCGCAGTTGGCTTAAACTGTTTTTTAAGCTGGGAATCAGCCGGTCAGGCGCATAATGGTCGACCCAGATTTTAGTGGTTAGGAACAGTTCTGAACGCGGAACGGGGCTTTCAGCAATGGCTTGTCCGACTTCTGCTTCGTTGCCGTAAATTTGCGCCGTATCAATGGCGCGGTAGCCTGCAGAAAGTGCATTTTTAACTGAGTCAATCACCGTTTGACCGCTTAGGCGAAAAGTGCCGACTCCGAATTTTGGAACAATCATGGTTTATTCAACAGTTTTTTGAGATCAACGCTATAGTGCGGAAAAATTTACAGCAGAAAAATACAGTAATTTGCAATATATTATTGATTGAAAATCATGAATAGTTGGCTGACATGAAATCTACTATCGAAGAATTGCAGGCTTTTACGGCGATTGTTGACAGCGGTTCAATTGTGATGGCGGCGGACCGGCTGAAACAGACAGCATCAGGCGTTAGCCGCGCATTGCAGCGGTTAGAGTCGAAGCTGAATGTAACGCTGCTGGAAAGAACGACCCGCAAAATTAAACTGACGCAAGAAGGGCAGCTGTTTTTAGCTAAAGCCAGGCGCATTTTAAATGATCTGGCAGAGGCAGAAGATTCGCTGCTGAAATCAGATGAAGATATTTCGGGCTTAATTCGGGTCGATTCGGCGACGCCTTTTGTACTGCATGTGATTGTGCCTTTAATGCATGAATTTATGCGCAAGTATCCAAATATTGAAATAGAGCTAAATAATCATGATCAGGTGATTGATCTGCTGGAACATCAAACAGATGTTGCGATACGGTTTGGTGAGCTAAATGACTCTACTTTGCACGCAAAGCTGCTGTGCAGAAGCCGTCTGTACATAGTGGCAAGTCCAGAATATTTAGCGCGGAATGGGCAGCCGGAGCAGGCAGCAGACTTGCTGGCGCATGAGCTGATTGGCTTTAGCCAAACGCAGCATTTGAATACGTGGCCTATCCATGTTAATCAAAAAACCTTTACAGCACAGCCTAAAATTAAGGCATCAAATGGAGAAACTGTGAGGCAGCTGGCCTTGGAAGGTATTGGCATTACCTGTTTGTCGCGCTTTTTGGTACAGGAAGATTTGAATGCGGGACGGTTCATTGCATTATTTGAAGATCAAATTGTTATGCATTATCAGGAAATTCATGCGGTGTATTATCTGCAAGAACATTTGCCAAAGCGGGTGAGCCTATTTATTGAATTTTTGGCTGAAAAATTAAAACATTATGTATAGTGAGCTGATATTGCAAAGATAAAAACTCAGGGTAAAAAAAGCTCAGACCAGATGCTGAGCTTTTTTTGACTAAGCGCGTGAATTAATTATCAAGCGCTGGTGTCGCGGCTGCAATGGCTGCAGCAACGGCATCATCTTCAGTCTGAGCAGCGGTGCTGTTTTGCTTAGGCGCAGCCTGTGTCGGCTTGTCTTCAGCTTTCGGCGCTTCGGCCTTAGGCGCAGCAGATTTTGACGCTTCTTCAGCAGGTTTGGTATCGCGGACTTCACGGCGGATTTCAGTGGTTGTATTCGGTGTTTCTTCACGAATGACGTCTTGATGCGCAGGTACTGGTTCAATTGGCTGATTATCAGCAGAGTCTAAACTTTCAAATTTTGCCGGCTCAGCTGGCTGTGCGTCAGAAGCAGAAGTATCAACTTGTTCTTGCTCTTCTTGCTTTGGCTCTTCTTTTTTAACACAGGCAGTAATCAGTAGGGCTGTCGCGATTGCACCGCAAATTAAAAGTTTTTTATTCATAATTGCACAAAATTAAGCGTTAAACGGATATCCATATTATAACCATAAAATAGATTATGAAAATCACCGAAATTTTAGCTAATTTTATATCGGAAATGCTGATAGAATAGCCAATTGTTTATTGTTCTATGAATTGATGCGGAATGACTTTGCTTTATTGGTGCAAGGTAAAGTAAAATTGCGCAACATTGCAGGCCTATTTAGGCTCGATTGTACGAGAAACCCAATGACCCATTTTATTTTCGTGACTGGTGGTGTAGTTTCATCACTAGGTAAAGGTATTTCAGCTGCTTCAGTTGCTGCACTTTTAGAAGCCCGTGGTTTAAAAGTGACCATGGTAAAAATGGATCCATACATTAATGTCGATCCAGGGACAATGAGCCCATTCCAGCATGGTGAAGTTTTTGTCACAGAGGATGGTGCCGAAACTGACTTAGACTTGGGTTATTACGAACGTTTCTTGCGTCGTGCGAAAATGACCAAGCTTAATAACTTTACTTCTGGCCGTGTATACCAAGACGTTTTAAATAAAGAGCGCCGCGGTGACTATCTTGGCGGAACTGTTCAAGTTATTCCACACATTACAGACAATATCAAAGAACGTGTACTTCGCGCAGGCGAAGGCTATGACGTTGCGATTGTTGAAATTGGCGGCACAGTAGGTGACATTGAATCTCTCCCATTCATGGAATCTGTACGTCAGTTGATGGTTGAACTTGGTCATAAGCGCACAATGCTTATGCACTTAACACTGCTTCCATATATCAAATCTGCAGCTGAGCTGAAAACCAAGCCAACACAGCACTCTGTTAAAGAGCTGCTTTCAATTGGTATTCAGCCAGATATCCTGATTTGCCGTACAGAACATGACGTTGATGCGGACACGACACGTAAAATTGCGCTATTTACTAACGTAGAGGCGCGTGCCGTTGTTGTATGTAAAGATGCGCGTTCGATTTACCAAATTCCACGCACGTTCTATGAACAAAACGTAGATGATTTAATCTGTGAACGTTTTGGTTATGACAATCTTCCAGAAGCTGATCTTACAGATTGGGATAATGTGGTTGATGCGTTATTAAATCCAGAGTACACCGTGCGTGTTGCGATGGTCGGCAAATACGTAGAGCTTCCAGATGCTTACAAGTCTGTAAACGAAGCGCTGCTTCATGCGGGCATCCAGAACCGTGTTAAAGTTCAGATTGACTATGTCAATGCTGAAGAACTTGAAAGCCAAGATGTTGCAGACGTATTGAAAGATGCTGATGCAATTTTGGTTCCGGGCGGCTTTGGTGAGCGCGGTACAGAAGGCAAAATGAAAGCGATCCGTTTTGCGCGTGAAAACGGTATTCCATTCCTTGGCATCTGCTTAGGCATGCAGCTGGCTGTGATTGAATATGCGCGCAATGTTGCGGGTATTCCTGATGCAACCTCTACTGAGTTCAACCGTTCAACTAAATCACCGCTTATTGGCTTGATTACAGAATGGCTGGATGAACGCGGTGAAGTGCAGCAGCGCAGTGCAGATTCAGATCTTGGCGGCACTATGCGTCTTGGCGCTCAAAAATCTGAATTGGTTGCAGGAACGAAAACTTGTGATGTGTACGGTTCAGAAGAAATTATTGAACGTCACCGTCACCGCTATGAGATGAACAACCGCTACATTCCAGTTCTTGAAGAAAAAGGCATGAAAATTTCAGGCTATTCTCCAGTACAGCGTTTGGTAGAAACAGTTGAAATTCCTCAACATCCTTGGTTTATTGCTGTACAATTCCATCCAGAATTTACAAGTTCACCACGTGATGGGCACCCATTATTTGCTAGCTTTATTGATGCAGCTAAAAAGCAGCACCAAAAAGCCAAGTAAGCAGGGTATCGGAATCAACTAGGAAGTTTAAATGTCACAATTAAAACCACAAGAAGTTGTACGTTTAGGCGATATACAAATGGCAAACCACTTGCCATTTGTACTATTCGGCGGCATGAACGTATTGGAATCAAAAGACCTCGCTTTTGAAATTGCTGAAACTTATGTGGATATCTGCAAACGCTTGGAGATTCCTTATGTTTTTAAAGCAAGCTTTGATAAAGCCAACCGTTCAAGCTTGAACTCATTCCGCGGCCCAGGCTTGGAAAAAGGCATTGAGTGGCTAGCAGACATTAAAAAACATTTTAATGTGCCGATCATTACCGATGTGCATGAGCCGTATCAAGCTGCGCCTGTGGCGGAAGTTGCTGACATTATTCAGCTTCCTGCATTTTTAAGCCGTCAGACTGACCTAGTTGAAGCGATGGCTAAAACAGATGCCATCATCAATATTAAGAAAGCTCAATTCCTTGCACCGCATGAAATGCGTCATATCATGAACAAGTGCTTGGAAGCCGGGAATGATAAGCTGATTTTATGTGAACGCGGTTCAGCATTTGGCTACAACAACTTAGTTGTAGACATGCTGGGCTTCGACATCATGAAGGAAATGAACGTGCCGGTGTTCTTTGATGTTACTCATGCACTGCAAACACCTGGCGGCCGCGCAGATTCTGCCGGCGGTCGCCGTGCCCAAATTACGACTTTAGCGCGTGCGGGTATGGCGACAGGCCTGGCAGGTTTATTCTTAGAAGCGCATCCAGACCCTGAAAAAGCAAAATGTGACGGGCCGTGTGCGCTTCGCATTTCTCAGCTTGAACCATTTTTGGCGCAGCTGAAAGAATTGGATACTTTGGTGAAAAGCTTCCAGAAGCTGGACACACACTAAATTGGATTTACATTGATGCGTCTTTTAGGCGCATCGTCTTTATTAATTAACTGAGGAACTGTTCATGAGTCAAATCGTTGACATTCGTGCACGTGAAATTTTGGACTCTCGTGGTAACCCTACCATTGAAGCTGACGTAATCTTAGCCTCTGGCGTTGTAGGCCGTGCATGTGCACCTTCTGGTGCTTCAACTGGTTCTCGTGAAGCTTTAGAACTTCGTGACGGCGATAAAGCGCGTTACTTAGGCAAAGGCGTTCGTACAGCAGTTAACAATGTTAATACGCTGATTCGTGATGCTTTATTGGGTAAATCAGTATTCGAGCAAAAAGACATTGATAATACAATGATTGCGCTTGACGGTACTGAAAACAAAGAAAAATTGGGCGCTAATGCAACTTTGGCTGTTTCTTTGGCGGCGGCTCGCGCGGCGGCTGATGAGAAAAAAATTCCATTGTTCCAATATATTGCAGATTTACGCAATAACAAAATCTTGACGATGCCTGTGCCAATGATGAACATCATCAATGGCGGTTCACATGCAGACAACAACGTTGATATTCAAGAATTCATGATTGAGCCAGTTGGCTTTACATCATTTGCTGAAGCACTTCGTGCCGGCGCTGAAATTTTCCATTCTTTAAAATCAGTTTTAAACAAAAAAGGTTTAAACACTGCAGTGGGTGATGAAGGCGGTTTCGCGCCGAACCTGCGTTCGAACGAAGAAGCAATTACTGTAATTCTTGAAGCAATTGGTCAAACTGGCTACAAAGCAGGTTCTGACATCATGCTTGCGCTTGACTGTGCATCTTCAGAATTCTACAAAAATGGTCAATACATTCTTGCGGGTGAAGGCAACAAAGCATTCACAAGCAACCAGTTCTCTGACTATTTAGCGGGTCTTGTAAACCAATACCCAATTATCTCAATTGAAGATGGTCTAGACGAATCTGATTGGGAAGGCTGGTCTTACTTGACGTCTATCCTTGGCGACAAGATTCAGTTGGTGGGTGATGATTTGTTTGTTACAAACCCGAAAATCCTTCAGCGCGGTATTAATGAGAAAGTAGGCAACTCTATCTTAATTAAATACAACCAAATCGGTACGTTGACTGAAACTCTGGATGCGATTTATCTTGCGAAAGAAAATGGTTACTCTACAGTGATTTCACACCGTTCTGGCGAAACTGAAGATTCAACGATTGCGGATCTTGCAGTCGGTACAGCAGCGGGTCAAATCAAGACAGGTTCACTTTGCCGTTCTGACCGTGTAGCAAAATATAATCAATTGCTTCGCATTGAAGAATTGACTAATGCTGCATATCGCGGTAAAGCTGAGTTTAAAGGTTTAAACTAAGCGTAAATGCGATCTATGTTAAATGTATTTGACTCCAAAGCGAGTAAAGCATTGTTGGGCCTTGCGATCTTATTGATCGCAGGGTTTCAATATTTATACTGGTTTGGTGAAGGTGGACATAAAGACCATCAGAAACTGGCACAGAAAGTTCAGCAGCAGATTGAACTGAATGAAGAATTAAAAGAACGCAACCGCGTCTTAGCCGCGGAAGTCTATGATTTAAAAAATGGTGTAGAAGCCATAGAAGAACATGCACGTTTAGATTTAGGTTTGGTGAAACCACACGAAACTTTTGTTCAAATGAGCACGGTCAACACGCAATACAGACCAATTTACGTTAATCCTAATCAAGCAGATTTGCGCACGAATGAAGAACCAGCTGAAGCTCCCCCAGAACCTTAAGTTGTGGGCTGTAATACCTGCAGCTGGGTCGGGCAGCCGCTTTTCAAAATCAGAACTTAAACAATACCAAGCCATTCAAAATAAGACAGTCTTAGAGCATACAGTGCAAAGGCTGAATGACTTGCCTTTGTCCGGTTATGTGCTGGCTATCGGTGAGCGGGACACCTTTGCTGCAACTTTGAACTTTTCAGACTTGCATAAGGCGCATTTCTGTTTGGGCGGCGCAGAGCGGGTTAATTCTGTTTTAAATGCCTTAAATTACCTTTCAGGCTTTGCTTCAGCGGATGATTGGGTGCTGGTGCATGATGCCGCGAGGCCTTGTGTGACAAAGGCCAGTTTGGAGAGCCTGGTGTCTTCGGCTGTTGCATCTCAGCAAAGCGCTATTTTAGCAATACCCGTCCGGGATACCCTGAAATCGGTGGGGCATGGCGCAAAGATTGCAAACACCGTAGACCGTTCCCAGCTTTGGCAAGCGCAAACACCGCAAATGGCAAAACTGGGTGTGCTGAAAAAAGCGATTGAGCAAGCGCTTTCGGTGCAAGTCAATATTACGGATGAAGCCAGTGCGCTGGAATATGCGAATCAAACTGTTCAGGTTGTTCAGGGCCGTGCAGACAATATCAAGATTACATATCCAGATGATTTAGAGCTGGCAAAACTGATTTTGGCCTCACAGCTGCCAGCTGTGAAATAAATCTGGAATAATTTGAGCCGCTGCGATTTATTCTTTGCGGCTTTAACTTATAATTTCTCCACTTTTTTGTTAAGTATGCGCCGCTAATGATTCCTTCACAGCAGTATCGTTTTTTACGCCAGTCCGCACGCGATGGATTGAGTATAAAGCACGATTCGTCACGCTGGGCTAAATTGCATTTAGATCCCTGGCTGCTTGGTTTTCTCCTCCTGAATGCCGTTTTAGGTTTGATGGTGGTTTACAGTGCGACAGCAGGTGATTCAGGGATGGTAATGCGTCAAGCCATCAGTTTTGGCGCAGGCTTTATTATCATGTTTTTGTGCGCGCAAGTGCCGCCAAAAGTTTATCAGGCTATCAGCCCATATTTTTATATTTTTGGATTATTTATGCTGATTCTGGTGCTGGTTGTTGGTGAAACCCGCATGGGCGCCAAGCGCTGGATTACTTTGCCGGGTATCGGCAGCATGCAGCCCAGTGAGGTGATGAAATTTGCAATGCCGCTGATGATGGCGTGGTTTTTTTCAAATCGGGCTTTTCCGCCTAAATTTATCCATATTATTATTGCCTTGATTATTATGATGGTGCCTTTTGTGCTGGTCGCGCTGCAGCCCGATTTGAACATTGGCTTAATCATTCCTGGCATATTTGTACTTTTTCTTAGCGGCATGTCTTGGCGCTTAATTGCCGGCGCTATCGGCGTTTTTGCTATTGCAGCGCCTCTGCTTTGGATGTTTTTTTTGCAGGAATACCAGAAAAAGCGGATTTTAACGCTGTTTGACCCAGAATCTGATGCATTAGGCGCAGGCTGGAACATTATTCAGTCAAAGATTGCGATTGGTTCTGGCGGTATGACGGGCAAGGGATTTACAGAGGGAACGCAGTCTCATTTAGGGTATTTGCCTGAACACCATACGGACTTCATTATGTCGACGTATGCAGAGGAATTTGGCTTTATTGGGGTTTTTCTGCTGTTTAGTTTGTTTGCAGCCATTATCATTCGTTGTTTAATGATAGGAATGAGCAGTTTTCATAATTTTGGCCGTTTGTACGCGGGGGCAACGGGCTTAACATTCTTTTTCTTCGTATTTCTAAATTCAGGCATGGTCAGCGGTATTCTGCCAGTTACAGGTGATCCACTGCCGCTGATGAGTTATGGCGGTACCGCAGTGATTTCGATGCTGGCAGGCATGGGGATTGTAATGTCGATACATACGCACCGTTAAATTGGGATAATGAAAAGCTGGATTGATTCCAGCTTTTTTTATAAGCTAATTCTATATATTTGAAAAAAGCAGGAGCTGTATTTGGCTGATATTTTCTGTGATTCTGCAGATATGTTGAGTGAATTAAATAAGGAATTGCACAACTCGATATTCATGGACGGGATTGTAAGGCTGGATTTAGTTTATGAATGCTGTAAATTGTCTATTGAGCATGGCCGAGCCATTTTGCAATTGTTGCAGACTCATGATGATGTCTCTGCGCTTGCATGATTTAGAGTTTAGTTTGAAACGGTTGTTAGAGCTTATTGACTGTTAATGGCTGCGTCCAATGATGAAATTCAAACTTTTGAAATTAAAAACGCAGATGAATTATTAGAAAAGGTCAAAATTACAACAACATCAGGCATGATTAATAAATTATAAAATGTGGCTGAAACAAAACAGATTGTAAAAAGTTTTAGAGCATTTACATTCAATTATGCATTCAGATCGAATTTCTCTTATTCAAATGAAAGCTGGATTAGCAGTCAATCAGCGGTTGGCTATAGCCAAGCAGGCCAATGGCTTTATTATGATAGGAGCCCAAATTTTTTTAAGACATGCGGCTAAAGAGAAAAACATCCATTATGTCAATAAAAAATACAGGGACTGTTTTCAAATGCAATCGGATATGATAGTTGAGCAAAAGGCTGAAATTGATTGTAAATATAACAAAGCCCTCAATTGAGGGCTTTGTTATATACTGGACTGGTATTGCAAATTAGGCAATAAACCAGGTGTAGTAGCCCCACAGCATGAGTGGCCATGCAACAATTGGGCTAAACAGCCATTTCCAAAGCCAGAAATGTGGCTGAAAACCGACACCATGAATAAAACCGCCTGAAATGCCAATCATGATCATCATTAAAGCACTGTGGCTATAGTGGCCATTGGCATCCAGCATTGCACCAGGGTGAATCAATAATACCGCGGCAAGAGGCAATGCCATCAAAAATGAAACGGCCATTGCAAACTTATTCGGCTTCTTTTTTTCTGCTGTCATTGCGATCTCAGTCATGGCTTATTCCTCATCCAAATCTTGATGATGTTCTATATAAAGTGCACTGAGTACACCTGCAAAACATGCCATCAAAATCCCAAGAATCCAAGCGAAATACCACATAAATATTCTCCTATTTGCTTAGACACAGCCTTAGTACAGGCTGTGTGAGTTGTCTTGAACATGTTTGTTGGTAATAACGCCCCACATTTTGTAATAACACCATGTGGTATAGATTAAAATCAGCGGTACAAATATAGAAGCAACCACAGTCATTACAGTCAAGGTATTTTTACTTGAAACAGCATCCCACATGGTCAAGCTTACAGTTGGGTTGATACTTGATGGCATCAAGAATGGGAACAGTGCAAAACCTGCAGTTAAAATTGAACCAGTCACCGCTAAGGTAGAACCTGTAAAGCTTACACCCGCTTTGTTTTTACCAGCGCCAAAGATAATGAGGATTGCGCCAAGAATTGCAGAAATAGGCGCAAGCATTGTGATTGGGTAAATTGAATAGTTATTCATCCAACCATGGTTGCCTGTAGTTAAAACTTCTTTTGCTAATGGATTTGCAACAGCATTGGTATTAAATGGCTGTACCAAAGTATAGCCTTCGATGCCGCCAAAATATAACCAAGCGCCTGCGCCCAAGAAGCACACTAAGAAGATTGCACCCATCAGCTGAGTCGCTTTTGCAGAGCGCTGACGTAACACACCGTCAGTACGAAGCATCAGCCAAGCGCCGCCATGTGCGCAAAGCATTGATAAACTCACGAGACCGCAAACTAAAGCAAATGGATTAAGCAGCGCAAAGAAGCTGCCTGTATATGTTGATCGTACAGTTTCGTCTAAGGTAAAAGGGACGCCCAGGAACATATTGCCAAAGGCAACACCGAAGACTAGCGCAGGTACAGCGCCGCCAATGCATAAACCCCAATCCCAAGAGTTACGCCATTGGGTATTTTGAAGTTTAGAACGGTAGTCAAAGCCTACGGGTCTCAGGAAGAGTGCAAATAAGACCAATAACAGTGCCCAGTACATGCCAGAGAAGGCTGTTGCGTAAACCATTGGCCAAGCGGCAAAGAGTGCGCCGCCAGCGGTCACGAACCAAACTTGGTTGCCTTCCCAATGCGGTGCAATGGTGTTAATTGCAGCGCGGCGTTCGTCATCAGTTTTACCTACAAATGGCATCAATGCCATTGAGCCCATATCGAAACCATCTGTGAGGGCGAAGCCAATCAGTAAAACGCCGACTAAAACCCACCAGATAATTTTGAGAAGTTCATATTCGATCATGATTGATTCTCCCCAGCTTGAGCTTGCTGAGCTTCAAGTTTCTCGAAGTGATATTTACCAGTATGTAACGAACTTGGTCCTAAGCGTGAGAATTTGATCATTAAATACATTTCAATAATCAACAGCACAGTATAGAACGCTGCCAATGCGATGATTGAGCCCCATACATCGCCAGTGCTCAAACTAGATGCCGAAAGGTGTGTAGGCAGCACTTCACCAATTGTCCATGGCTGACGGCCGCCTTCAGCCACATACCAGCCAGTTTGCGCTGCAATCCAAGGTAAAGGCAGGGCAAATAGTGCAAACTTAAGCAACCATGGTTTATTTTCTGCATTACGTTTTGCCACAGCAAAAGTTGCCAGGATAAACAGAAGGAGCATTAAGAAACCAGAAGCCACCATTGCACGGAAAGAGAAGAACAATGCGGTTACATTTGGAATCGTGTCTTTTGTTGCTGCTTGAATATGCGCTTCAGAAGCATCAGTTACATTCTCAGTATATTTTTTAAGAAGCAAGCCATAGCCTAAATCTTTTTGGTTTTCTTTAAATGACGCCATAAGTTCAGGAGAACGGTCGCCGGCGCGAAGTTTTTCGAGTTCGCTATATGCCACCATACCATTACGGATGCGCGCCTCATGTTGAACCATCAAATCTTTAAGACCTGTGACTTCTTTATCTAATGAGCGTGTGGCAATAATGCCCATGACATATGGGATTTTTATGGCATAGTCAGTGCGTTGTTCTTCCTGATTTGGAATGCCAAATAAGGTAAACGGTGCAGGTGCAGGGTGAGTTTCCCATTCAGATTCAATGGCAGCCAGTTTAGTCTTTTGAACATCACCAAGCTCATAACCAGATTCATCACCAAGTAAGATCACAGAAAGCGTAGACGCTAAACCAAAGATTGCAGCGATGGCAAAAGAGCGGCGCGCAAATGGTAAATCACGTTTTTTCAATAAGTAATAGCTTGAAATGGCTAAAACAAAGATTGCCCCAGTGACATAACCCGCAGACACAGTGTGAACAAATTTCACTTGAGCAACTGGGTTAAAAATCAAAGCGCCAAAATCGACAAGCTCCATACGCATGGTTTCAAAATTAAATTCTGAACCAACTGGGTTTTGCATCCAGCCATTGGCAACTAAAATCCATAATGCAGATAGATTCGAACCCAGTGCAACTAACCATGTCACGCTTAAATGCTGAACTTTTGAAAGGCGATCCCAGCCAAAGAAGAATAAACCAATAAAAGTTGATTCTAGAAAGAATGCCATCAATCCTTCAATGGCAAGCGGCGCACCAAAAATATCACCCACATAGTGAGAGTAGTACGCCCAGTTTGTACCGAACTGGAATTCCATGGTCAGACCAGTGGTTACACCTAAGGCAAAGTTAATACCGAAAAGTTTGCCCCAGAATTTGGTCATGTCTTTATAGATTTCTTTACCGGAAATCACATATGTGGTTTCCATAATGGCAAGAATAAAAGCCAGACCTAGAGTAAGTGGTACAAATATAAAGTGATACATCGCGGTCATTGCAAATTGGAACCGTGATAAATCGACCACGCTTTCAGAAATCATCAACGTGTCTCCTTGATTTGGGAAGGACTGCCAGCGATATGCTCAGCAACTTGGTTATCAAAATCTTTGGGAATTGTCGGCGCATCAAACCAGATGTGTTTGATGGTGAGTAAAATTGCCACTTTAATGATTAAAATAGCGGTGATTTCAATGACTGAACGCCGGTTAATATCTTTGGGGACTAAGCTCATAGTGATAAGCCTATGTTTTAAACTCATGACCTATTATTGACAAAAGTTTACTAAAAATAAATAGGTTAAACAGTTAAAATAAAAATATATTATTAAAGTGATTTAAAACAATAATTTAAAATGCATTTTGGGTAAAATTAAAACTGAATACCGCTGTTTATAATGTTGATTAAAACGCTTGTATATAATAAATAATTCCGACCATTTTACTTATGTTTAATGGCTGGTGTGGATATAAATATATTTAATCCGACTATTTTAATTGGGTATTAATGCTTTCTTGATAATGTATTGATACTTTATAAAATCACAAAATAGTTCAAAAAACAATCAGAGTATTGCAAATAAAAAAAAGGAACATGCGCGCATATTCCTTTGTGTAGGGGGAGTTTGTTTCTAGGCTTAGAAATCGTAACGCAAGCCTAGAGACAGAGCCGTTGAGTTTTCATCTGCAACACCGCTGATTGTGTTGCCAAAACTGCGGCCTTCTTTCCAAGGGTTAAGCTTAGAGTTTTTATCATTCAACACTGTTGCCAGGTTGCCATATACGCGCAAAGTGCTGTCCAGTTTGTGTTCAACACCTACACCGATTAAGCTGGCATTGGCATCATCCGCATCGACATCACGGTAGAAATATTCACCGCGTACTGATGTTTTTGGCGTGATTTTGTATTCACCCGCTAAACCAAATACTTGCGCGTCTGGATTGGCTGTATCGTTATCGTGTTTTGCGATTTGATACATGGCGCCCAGATTGAATGCATCAGTAAATTTATATGCGCCGGCAATACGGAACGCATCACGGCTTGCGCCGCCTGCCGCATTCGCTGCATTTTCATCATATTTTTCATATGCAGCTGCAGCATCGATACGCCCAGCGTTATAAGTGAGCGCTAAGTCATAGGCTTTGTTGTCGTCAACGCCTTCACCATTTGCATCCTGAGCAATTTGAGTGCCCGAATGCATCGACATTGCGGCTAATACGTTAAAACCGCCGCCAAATTTTGGTGATTTATATTCAATGGTGTTTTCATTGCGTTCATCAAACTTCAAGTTGCCAACGCGTGTTACATTGCGCACATCACCGACCATGTCGCCAAAGAAATTGACTGGGCCGCGGGCCGCTTTAAACGGGCTGTCAAAACGGCCTACACGCGCCTGGCCATATGTGCCGCTCTTTAAGCCAACAAAGGTATCACGGGTTGAAAAGTTAACGCCATTGCTGTCTTTAGAGCCGCTGGCAAAGTTAATTTCTTGTTCAATTTGTGCGAAAACATTTAAGTCATCATTAATTTTTTGATCAACTTTAAAGCCGAGTCGTGATGAGTTAGATGATAAACCAACTTCATTGTAGTCTTTGCCATCGTCTAAATAGTCTAAAGAAACATGTGCACGGCCATAAATTTTGACATCAGCAGCAGATGCCATTATCGGTGTAAGGATAGTTGCCCCGATTGCTAATGCACAGAGTGTTTTTTTCATTTGCAGCTCCATAAAGACTTGCGTTTTATCAATTCGATTTATCAGTAGCTTTGCTAAAAATAATTTCGCTATCTAATGGCGCTAAGTATTCATTACAAATAAGTCATTTATATTAAGGAAATATTTCAAAAATATTAAAATTAATCAGTGGGTTATTGAGTATGTTTCATAATGTTTAAAAGAAAAGCTTTTATTAAACGAGCGCTTAGGAAGCGTGCAGAGTGTTTTTTTGCGGCGGCCATGATTATATAAAATGTCAGATTAAGTCTGATCTGTAATTTTCAGTGCAAAAAAAATGGAGCCGAAGCTCCATTTGAATTGCATGCAAAATCAGTTCAATTTCATGCCGCAGCCAAGGCCGCTTTAATGAGTTCTGCCTGCGCTTTAATTTTTTCTTGGTCGCCCATAGTCGCTGCATGCTTGCCAAGTTCATGGACATTGGTTGGAATCAAGTGAAAATGCACATGGGGCACAGTTTGGCCTGCGACAGTGCCAGACAGCTGCATGAGTACAATGCCTTTAACGCCAAGCGCAGTTTCCATGGCTTGCGCAACTTTTTGCACAATTTGAATGGTATAGGCTGCAGCTTCTGGCGCCAAATCGAGCAATGTGACAGCCGGATCTTTTGGAATAACCAGCGTATGGCCTTCTGCCTGCGGCATTATGTCCATAAATGCAAGCACTTGGTCATCTTCATAGACTTTAATTGCCGGAAGTTCACCGCGTAAAATTCTTGCAAAAATGTTTTGGTCATCATAAGCCATGGCTAAATTCCTTAAGCGTGAGTGAATTGAATTGTGTTCAGTTATTTGCAGTTCAATTCTTTCTGACGTTCCTTGATGGCGTCAAGCCGCTGCTGTTCTTTTTCTGAGAATTTAGGCTTGGTTGTATAGCAATTGTCATTGCCAAATTTTGCCTTGGCCTCAGGATCTTTAAAACAGAAGCCTTTAGACGCGTAAATTACATCATGGTCATTCTTCAGCTTTTGGCATTCCTGTTCAGAAGCAAATGCGGTTGAAGATGCCCCAATAAAAGTTACTGCACTGATCAGAGCGGCAACAGTAAATTTGTTCATGCGAGTTTCCTCTGTACCTGTAACAATATGTATGACCATATCATCACAATATTAGGTTTCATTATGATTATTCAATGGCGGCTTATTACTCGATTGTAATTTTACTCCATGATTCGTACATTTTTACAGCAGTGGAAAAATCACTGTTTGGCGCAGCGGTATCGCTGGCAGCCTGAATTAGGCTTTGAGTTAATCCAATGATCGGCGCAGACAGTTTGGCCTGACGGACCAAGTCTACAGCAATCCCTGTATCTTTGGCTAATAGCGGCAGGGCAAAGGTGAGCGGAAATGTGCGGTTGATCACGCGCTGCGGCAAAATAGTTTCTGTGGCATTGCTTTTGCCGCTGGATGCATTGATGCAGTCTAATGCTTCTGTGAGATTTACACCGTGGGCTTTCAATGTCAAAGCGCCTTCGGCGGCGGCACAAAGATTTACAGCCATTAACATGTTGTTTACAGCTTTGACTGCAAAGCCTGCGCCGGATGCACCCACATGCTTAATTAATTTACCCACAGCCTGCATGGCAGGCAGGGCCTTTTCAAAGGCTTCGGCATTACCGCCCGCCATGACGGTTAATGTGGCATTTTCAGCGCCAATAGTTTGCCCGCTGACGGGTGCATCCAGATAATCAATATTTTGCGCTTTGAGCGCGGCTGCCAGCTTCTGAGCTGATTCAGGCACACCGCTGGTGCAGTCTACCCAAATTGCGCCAGATTTGATGCTTAAGGTGCTGATCAGCGCTTCTACGTCGGCGCTGGTCGGCAGGCAGGAAAAAATAACATCGGCCTGTACTGCCTGATTTAACTCTACAGCCTGTGTGCCGTACTCAGCTGCATGCTGTTTCGCCTTGTCGAAATTTCGGTTCCAGACATAAACGCTGTCAAAGTGTTTAGGCAAATGCGCGGCCATGCGGTAGCCCATTGCGCCCAAGCCGATGAATGCAACTGATTGAATCATGATTAAACCCTAATTGTGTGTTTCTAATAATGTCGATCTTTGTACTAGCCAAGCAGTCAGTTTTGGCCAAAATTCAGCGGCGCTTTTCTGACTGGACATTAAGCCCAAATGCCCGCCTGGAATGAGAGTAAACGTGACATCTTGACTGCTTGTCAATTCACCTAAGGGCTGAATAGCTTCGGCTGTTACAATCTGATCGCTGGAGCCTGCGCCAATCAACAAAGAGCAGTTGATATTTTTTAATTTGATAACTTTATCTTTTAATTGAATAACACCTTGTTTTAACGGGTTTTGCAGCCAAAGGTTCAGCACCATGTCCTGATTGATGCCGCCCGGGTAGTCAATCATATTATTCAGAAAATCGCCCATGGTGGCATGTTCATAGACCGTGCGGGTGTCGGACAAGTTGGATAAAAACTGCCTTTGACTGTCAATCCAGCCTTTAGGATCTAAAATTTTAAAACCCAGCGCATTCAGCAGGCCGGGGGTATGGATCATGCGTTTAGGGATTTGCCCAGTGTAAATGGTATCCCGCACAGATTTGCTCCGTGATACAAGCTTATTGACGTTTTGAAAAAGTTTTCCGACACGCCCAGACGCATAACTGTCAATTGGGCTGCCCACCACAATCAGGTTTTTGACATGTTCAGGCTGATGCAGTGCGGTATAGAGCGTGACAAAAACGCCTGCCATGCTCCAGCCGTGCAGGGAAATATATTTGCTGTTGGCATGCTGGCTGATCGTGTCTATGCAATGCGGAATAGCATCATTAATAAAAGACAGGAAATTCAGAAAGCGGTCCTGATAATTCAGCTTAGTCCATTCCAGCAAATACACGTCAAAACCGCTGTGCTGAAAATGCTTAACCAAAGAGCGGTATGGATACAGGTCATAAATCGCCATATTGATAGCCAGCGGTGCAACAAAGACCAGCGGTTCTGCGTATTTTTTATTGGGTGACGCATAAAAGCGGATGCGGCAATATTTATATTCTTCAATTACTTCATAAGGGTTGCTTTGTGACAGCACCAGCGATTTCGCATTGAAAACACGTGTAGACAGGTGTTTCAGCTTTTTTTGCTGGCTTAAAAGTCTTTTTTTTAATGGATGCATGATTGTAATTGACCTATGTTTTTGCAGGTTTGATCGAAGTCTAAGCGATATTTGCTTATTATGCCTTGACCTGAAATAGCTTAGACGCTCAAAATATTGGCAATTATTAACAAAAGGCAGTCATAAGACTGAGTAATGCTGATGAGCCAACAAGACGACATTGAATACCAGCTCGATACTTTAGCGATTCGTACCGGCCATACACGCACTTTTGAAGGCGAGCACAGTGAACCAATTTTCTTAACGTCATCGTTTGTCTGTGAAAGCGCTGCGGATGCGGCTGCTAAGTTTTCAGGACAAATCGAAGGAAATACTTATTCACGCTATACCAATCCAACTGTGCAAGCATTTGAAAAACGTCTTGCTGTATTAGATGGCGCTGAAGCTGCTGTAGCAACCAGTTCGGGCATGGCGGGCGTGCATGCGATTACTTTGGCTTACTTGAAAGCCGGTGACCATGTGGTGTGTTCACGCGCAGTATTTGGTTCGATCATTTCTCTCTTTGAAAAATATGTCATTAAATTTGGCGTAGAGGTCACTTTTGTTGATTTAGAAGATTTAGATGGCTGGAAAAAAGCGGTTCGTCCAAATACACGCCTTTTGTTTATTGAAACACCATCTAATCCTTTGGCTCAGGTGGGCGACATCCAAGCTATTGCGGATATTGCGCATGCGCAGGGCGCATTATTTGCGGTTGATAATACTTTTTGTACCTCCGTTTTGCAGCAGCCGCTTAAATTTGGTGCGGATTTAATCGTGTATTCATCTACAAAATACATCGATGGTCAAGGCCGTGCATTGGGCGGCGCAGTGGTGGGCAGCGCAAAATTGATGGAAGAAATTACCGGTGTAATTCGTACACTCGGCAATTCAATGAGCCCATTCAATGCTTGGATTTTCTTAAAAGGCCTGGAAACGCTGAGCCTGCGCATGAAAGCGCACTGCGCGAGCGCGCAGAAATTGGCAGAATGGCTGGATGCGCATCCAAAAGTGGAAAAAGTTTACTATGCGGGCCTGCCGAATCACGCTGGACATGAGCTGGCGAAAAAACAGCAGTCTGGTTTTGGCGGCGTAGTCTCTTTTGTGGTAAAAGGTGAACGTGAAGGTGCGTGGACAGTGATCGACAATACCCGCTTCCTGTCAATCACCAGTAATTTAGGCGATGTAAAATCAACAATTACCCATCCGGCAACCACATCACACGGCAGAATGTCAGCTGAAGCAAAACAAGCTGCGGGAATTTCTGAAGGTTTAATCCGCGTGTCTGTTGGTTTAGAAGATATTGATGATATTATTCGCGATATTTCCCGCGGTTTAGATTTGATTTAATTCAAATTCATTCAGCTTTAAATGATCCAGCCTGAGTTCATTGCCGTGAGCAGAACTCAGGCACTAAAAGATTTTGTGTTCGGAGTATTTTATGAACATTAACATGTTGATGCAGCAAGCGCAGCGCATGCAGAAAGAAGTCGAAAGCAATGCCAAAAAGGCAAAAGAAGAACTTGCTCAAACTGAAGTGCATGCGGAAGCAGGCGGCGGTTTGGTTAAAGTGACCATGACTTGCCGCAATGTGGTCAAACGCATTGAAATCAGCCCTGAATTGCTTCAAGACGATGCAGACATGATTGAAGATTTGATTGCTGCTGCAATGAATGATGCTGCGCGTCAAGCTGAAGCAATTTCAGAAGAGCGCATGAAGTCAGCAAATTCTGGCATGGGTTTGCCGCCAGGCCTTGCCGGCTTATTCTAAGGAACAGCAGTGCATGTTTAGTGATCGTTTTGATCAGCTGGTTCAAGCATTGCGTATTTTGCCAAGCGTTGGGCCAAAATCGGCTCAGCGTATGGCGCTGCACTTAATCATGAAAAATAAAGAGGGTGCAATTGGTTTAGCGCATGCGCTGAACGAAGCCACCAGCTACATTCATGAATGCTCAATTTGCCATTCATTGACTGAAGATGAGGTCTGCAATATTTGCCTATCACATGAGCGTGATGAGCAAATCCTTTGCTTGGTTGAGTCTCCAGCAGATGTGATGGCCATAGAGCAAAGCGGCAGTTTCCGCGGCAAATATCATGTGCTTGGCGGGCACTTGTCTCCGCTTGATGGCATTGGCCCCGATGAAATCGGCATTCCGTATCTGCTGCAGCGCTTAGCTGACGGCAAGGTCAAAGAAGTCATCCTCGCCACTAATGCAACTGTAGAAGGGCAAGCGACAGCGCATTATATTGTAGAAGCAGCCAAGCATTTGCCCGTGCAGATGACTCGGATTGCGCAAGGTGTTCCGCAGGGCGGAGAGTTGGAGTATGTCGACAGCCATACTTTAAGCCAAGCAGTGCACAACCGCATGCGCATGAAGTAAGATTGAATCTCAAAATATCATTTATTAATAGCTTTTTTATATGACTAAATGGTATTTTGATTTTGAAAAACAACTATAATCGAAAAGATATAGTGAATATATTTTATTTTTTATCGATAATTATAAGATATCGGTTAATATAGCCGAAAAGAGCCTCTAGCAATAGCCTCAAGCATTTATGTATCAATTTATCCATCAGCAGCAAGACCTGCAAAATGTACTCAACCTTATGGATCAAAGCTCCATTTATGGACTGGACACCGAATTTATCAAGGTGGATACATTGTGGCCCAAATTAGGCGTTTTTCAAATAAATATTAGTGGAAAAGTGTATTTGCTTGATGGCGCAGCTTTAGACTTATCCGAGTTTTGGAATAAACTGTTTAATGCGCAGCAAAATATTTTCCATGCTTGCAGTGAAGATATTGATTTAATCTACCATTATGCGCAGCAAAAAACGCTGAAGAATGTCTTTGATACGCAGGTAGGCATGTCTTTCTTGGGACATGGTTTGCAAGTCAGTTATCAAAATGCGCTGAAAACGATGCTGGATGTGGATATTGAAAAAGATCAAACCCGTTCAGACTGGCTGGCGCGTCCATTAAGCCCTGAGCAGCTGATGTATGCAGCGAATGATGTTGAATACATTATGCAGCTGTCAGAAAAGGTAAAAGCTGAATTATCCGGAAAGCATTTGCTTGATTGCGCGCTGGAAGACTGCCGGAATTTAACGCATGAAATTGGTCAGGAAACGCCAATGGCGATGCTTTATCATGATGTCGGCAATTATCGGAATTCACGCAAGCAGCTCATGCAGCTGCAGCAGCTGGCCGTATGGCGTGAACAAATGGTCAAGGCATTGAATCAGCCGCGCAGTTTTATCCTTAAAAATGCAACGATGCTGGATTTAGTTGAAAAAAACCCTCGAAATCATTTCCAGCTCAGCGCGGTAAAAGGCATTCGTCCTAATATTGTGCGGGAACACGGCAAGACTATTTTAGATCTGCTTAAATTCCTGCCTGAGCAGGATGAATGGCCGCTGCGCATGGCGCGCCCAATCCGTCATTCATCTAAAGATATTGCCGATCGGGTGGAATCAGTCATTGCCAATGTTTCAGAGGAAACAGCAGTGCCGAAAGAAGTGCTGATGCGTAAAAAATGGCTGAATGCGCTGTATCAGCATGTGGTGTTTCATAATGATGAGCAGGATTTGCCAGGGTATCTGCTGGGCTGGCGCTATGATTTGCTGTCTAAGCCGCTGATTGACGTGCTGCATTCGGATGAATCCTATTTATCGATGCAAATGAAAGTAGTTGAATAAAAACCGCATTTGATTGATTAAAGATTTAGCATTTATACAAATTCACGACTGATGCGTTAATAAACATTAATGTATCGGTCTTTTTTTTGATGTATCCTTTGCATTGAGTTTTATGAGTACCGATTCAAAATGCATTGTTCTATTTACAAATCGAGCAAAAAAGATGAAATGTATCTTTATGTTGCCCGTCCTGCTGAAAATGAAGCCGAAGATTTCAATCCTTTAGAAGTATTGGCTGAGCCTGTTCGTGTTGCTTTTGGCCGCGCAACATTTGTAATGCATTTGGAACTCAGTGAAGCGCGTAAATTGGCGCGTGTCAACGTTATGCATGTCATTGACTCCTTAGAAACCAAAGGCTTTTTCTTGCAAATGCCGCCGGAAGGCTTGATTAATCCTAATGCAGCTGCGCCAGAAGGCTTGCGCGGTGCATAAATCCTTTCAGGAGTTGTGAAATGAATAGTTTATGGGCTGTATTGGACTCAATTCCTGAAGATAGCATTGCAATCACGGTTTATCTTTTAGGAAGCCTGATTATTTTGGCAAGCTGGTATTCAATAGCGAAACGCTTGCCAAAATTTTTTGGCAGTATTAGCTGGATTATCATTTTTGCTGTTTTATTGACACCAACGGTCTCTGAAGGCAGTAATGCATCGATTGCGCCAGCAATTTTTGGCCTGCTGTTTGGCTTGTTGACCAAGGATCAGCCTTTGGTTTGGACCAATCTGTCTTTAATTCTATTTGTTGTCGGCATTGGTTTTGTTATTGGCTATTTCTGGTCAAAGTTCAATGCAAACAAAGCGCAGATCTCACTTAACAAAAAAAGTTCACCACTTTAAAGTAAAAAAATAAGGGTTCGTATGTCTGTTGATGCTCAACATTTTTCTGGTACAGATCAGTACATTGCGACTGATAGTCTTAAACTTGCTGTGAAAGCAGCCCGCAGCCTGCAAAAACCGCTTTTGGTGAAAGGCGAGCCGGGCACGGGTAAAACGTTATTGGCTGAACAGGTTGCTGAAAGTTTAGGCCTTAAGCTGATTACATGGCACATTAAATCGACAACCAAAGCACAGCAAGGCTTGTATGAATATGATGCCGTATCGCGCCTGCGTGACAGTCAGCTGGGCGATGACCGTGTTTATGATATTAAAAATTACATCAAGCCAGGAAAATTGTGGGAAGCATTTACCAGTGAAGAGCGCTGTGTCTTGCTGATTGATGAAATTGACAAAGCGGACATTGAGTTTCCAAATGACTTGCTGCATGAACTCGACAAAATGTCGTTTTATGTATATGAAACAGGTGAAACGATTACTGCAGTTCAGCGGCCAATTGTGATTATTACTTCAAATAATGAAAAAGAATTGCCGGATGCATTTTTGCGCCGCTGCTTTTTTCATTATATTGAGTTTCCTGATGAAGCGACCATGCGCGAAATTATTAATGTGCATTTTGAAAATATTTCAAATACGCTGGTGTCTGAAGCGTTGCAAATTTTCTTTAAACTGCGCCAGATTCCTGGCTTGAAAAAGCCGCCTTCAACATCTGAGCTGATTGATTGGCTGAGCTTGCTGATGGCGGATGATATGCCGGAAGATATTCTGCGCAATACTGACAAATCCAAATCTATTCCGCCGCTGTATGGCGCATTAATTAAAAATGAGCAGGATGTTCAGCTTCTTGAGCGCTTGGCGTTTATGTCACGCCGTTAAGCGCGTCATCGCAACAAAATAAAAGCTGGCTAGTCCAGCTTTTATTTTGCTTCCATGAATAGCTGTTTTGAATTAAAGGCCACAATTTTGCGTCAAATAAGCAGATTCGCCATGAAATTTATTCAACTGAGGATTATTGTTATGTTGGCGGCACTTTCTTTATCTGGCTATGCACAGGCTGAAGCTGAGTTTGAGAAAGCCTATTTGCAGATAATGAATGACAGTAATTGGGCGCAGGTTGCTGAATATCAGGTGAGGCAGCTGCTTGAAGGAAAAACATTGAATGAAGCGCAGCAATTGTTATTAAAACAAAAGCAATGCCTTTCTTTGGCGCAAGAAAACAGATTCTATGAATTTGTGAATGCCCGACTTCCCGAGTATCAAAGCTATATGCGCAATCAGGGGTTTACCAAGCTGTATACAGCGCAAAAGATAACCCAGGAAGGAAGCGCTGTTCAGGCTAAATATTTGGTGCTGCGGCAAGAATTGCAAATGACGGATTACCCTTGTGAACAGTGAGCTAAACGTGCTGCAGCGTGATAATGCATTAGCCTGAATTCCCAGTAGATGCTTTAGGCTTTACTTGCTGAAATCAATTTCTCATAATGTGGCTAGAAAAGGCATTGCTCAGTTGCAGATGAAATAACAAGATCACATGCAGTCAAACTGATTTGACCTCCCGAATATTTAATTTTTATTGGATTTTATCCGACTATGTTTGTGCGATTGTTTTACACACTTAGAAAATACGGCGTGCCTGTTTCGACACGTGAACTGATTGACTTGAATGAAGCTATAGCGGCGGGTTTGGTCTTTGCTGATCAGGATGAGTTCTATCAGCTGGCCAAGACTGTCATGGTCAAAGATGAGCGCTACTTTGATAAATTTGACCGCGCGATGAAAGACTACTTTGACGGCATTTCAACTTTCGATTTGGATGCGCTGCTGAATCAGGTGCATAAGCTGCCAAAAGACTGGTTTAATTTGGAATTGCTGGAAAAGCATTTGACGCCTGAACAGCGTGAAGAATTAAAAAAAGCGGGTTCGCTGGAAGAGCTGATGAAAATGCTGGAAGAGCGCTTGCGTGAACAGCATAAAAAGCATCAGGGCGGCAACCGCATGATCGGTACCGGCGGCACATCGCCGTTTGGCGCTTATGGCGATCATCCTGAAGGTGTGCGTATTGGCGGGCCGGGCCGTAAAAAATCTGCGGTGAAAGTTTGGGAACAGCGTCAATACCGCAACCTGGATGATGATCAGATTTTGGGAAGCCGTCAAATGCAAATGGCGCTGCGCCGTTTGCGCAAGTTCGCCCGGCAAGGCGCTGCAGACGAGCTGGATATTGATGGAACAATCCGTGAAACAGCCAAGCAGGGTATTTTAGATGTGCAGCTGGTGCCCGAACGCCGCAACCGCATTAAAGTGCTGATGCTGTTTGATGTGGGCGGCTCGATGGATTCACACATTGCGCAGTGCGAAAAACTGTTCAGCGCTGCCAAGACGGAATTTAAAACACTGGAATATTTTTACTTCCATAACTGCCTATATGATTATGTGTGGAAAGATAACGTGCGCCGTTCCAATACGCGTATGAACACATGGGATTTATTCCATACCTATGGCCGCGATTACCGGGTGATTGTGGTCGGTGATGCCAGTATGGCGCCGTATGAAGTCACATCCGCAGGCGGCTCTGTCGAATATATGAATGATGAAGCCGGAAATGTATGGCTGCAGCGCCTGCGTCAGCATTTTGATAAAACCGCGTGGCTGAATCCGGAAGAAGAAAGCTATTGGCATTACACGCAGACCATTGGCTTAATTAAACAGATTTTTGAAGATCATATGTTCCCAATGACGCTTAAAGGCATTGAAGATATGACCAAATATTTAGCGCGCTAACTCCTTGAATATATCCTAAAAGGCTGCTGCCTGAGAAACTGAAATTTGGCTTGTTGTATTTGATTAAAATTCGGTAGTATCAGGGCAGTCTTTTGCATAAGCGCTTATAAACAGGGGAACTAATATGGAACATCAAATTAATGGCATCGCATTGCCAAATCGGGAAGGTTTTTTTGGCGTGTATGGCGGCCAGTTTATTCCACCAGACTTAAAACAGGCGATGGATGACATTAATGCAGCCTATGAGCAGATCCGCCATACAGCAGAATTCCAAGATGAACTTAAAGACTTATTTGCCAACTATGTCGGCCGTCCAAGTCCATTATTTTTTGCTAAGCGTTTAACCGATCAATTAGGCGGTGCGCAAATCTATTTAAAGCGTGAAGACTTAAACCACACGGGCGCACATAAAATTAATCATTGCCTGGGTGAGGCGCTGTTAGCTAAATATATGGGCAAAACCAAAGTTATTGCAGAAACAGGCGCAGGGCAGCATGGCGTAGCTTTGGCAACAGCTTGTGCGCTGGTAGGGATTCCGTGTGAAATTCACATGGGGCAAGTGGATATCGAAAAAGAACATCCGAATGTTGTGAAAATGAAAATTTTGGGTGCCCGCTTAATTTCGGTGACGCGCGGTACAGCAACGCTGAAAGATGCAGTAGACAGTGCCTTTGAAGAATACTTAAAAGATCCGAAAAATTATATTTATGCCATTGGCTCTGTGGTTGGACCTCATCCATTTCCAATGATGGTGCGGGATTTTCAGGCGATTATCGGTGAAGAAATTAAAGTACAAGCCAGTGCGCGTTTTGGTACAAATCCAGATTATGTGGTGGCCTGTGTTGGCGGCGGCTCTAATGCGCTGGGGGCATTTACGGCATTTTTAAATGATCCGGATGTTAAGCTTGTTGGGGTTGAGCCTGCAGGGCATGGTTTGGGTACAGATATGCACTCTGCAACATTGACATTAGGCAAACCTAGCCAAATTCACGGTATGGCATGTTATGTGCTGGAGAATGATCAGGGTGAGCCTTTGCCAGTGCATTCTATTGCTTCTGGGCTGGATTACCCTGGCGTAGGCCCGCAGCATAGCCTGCTGAAAGATTTAGGGCGGGTGGAATATACTACGGCAACGGACCAAGAGTGTTTGGATGCATTTATGACGCTGTCGCGTGTAGAAGGCATTGTGCCGGCACTTGAAAGTTCGCATGCAGTGGCTTGGGCGCTGCGTGAAGCGCCTAAACTTGGCAAAGATATTAAAATCGTAGTCAATGTATCTGGCCGCGGCGATAAAGATGCAGATTATGTAGCGGAAAAACTCGGGTTAAATTGAGTTTGACCTGATAACACAATTTATTTCTAGAAAAATATCCCTTTTATAGGGATATTTTTTTTGCTGTCATTTGGATGTGGCTTAAAAAGTGTAGGGAATTAACCGTTTTAAGCCAAATTTCTGGATATGAAGGCCTTATTTGGAAGTCTTTTGTTTAATTTTGGTGTTGCATTGTCATCTCATTGTAATGATAAAATAGATTTTTATGTCTAATGAAAATCAACGATTTATAGTGTGTCGTTTAACTGTCTAGCCTGAAATATATTGCTGCAGCTGATCAATCAGTTTCTTTTGATCTTCCATGGCTGCCTTAACTAAATCGCCAATGGAAATCAGGCCAATTAAGCGTTCATTTTCAACTACAGGCAAATGGCGCAAATGCTTGTCAGTCATTAATTCTAGACAATCTTCTACAGTTGCTGTGCGGGTAATTGTAAGCACCTTTGCAGTCATAATTTCATTGACAGTGGTATTGAATGAGGTGCGCTCCATCAGGGCTATTTTACGCGTATAGTCGCGTTCTGAAAGAATGCCGACTACTTTATCTTCATGGGTCACGACCAATGCGCCAATCCCTTTATCCGCCATAAGCGAAATCGCTTTTAAAACCGTTTCATCTGGGGCAATGGTATGAATGGCGTGCTGTGGCTTATCTTGTAAAACTTGTGCAACTGTGGTCATTATCGTGTGTCCCTTAAAGTTATTATTTGCTTTAACTTAACGCGAATACAAAAAAAAGCAAATACTTCAGCGTACATTATTTTGACAATTCAATAAATAATGTGAATATTATGCAAAGTGCGCTGTTTTTCCTGAGAAAAAGAAATGGCGCATGAGCTGTGTCGACAGTTTTAACTTCTTGTGATTGTATGCATTATAAAGCGCCGGCGTCACTTTTAACCGTGTGAGTGTCGGCATTAATGACTGTTCAAAATCTGCCGATGTGATTTTCTTCGGCTGATAGTTCGGCCAGTGCTTTTTTGCATATTTATGCGCTTGCAGGCCATTTAGCCAAAATGGAAAAATAAAATCATCCCCATCTTTGCTCATGGCCCAACCTTCATGGTACAAGCCCCATAAAACACCGCAATACATCATGGTCTTTAAAATTGTGATTTTAAAAAAAAGTTCTTTGGAGATAGGCTGCAATTGATTGATTTTTGTCATGGGTACTTTGTTTGATGCGGTTTGATCTATTGTAAAAAAAGCAGATGAAATTACTGTGTAAGCTTTGCTGAAAATCGTAAGCAAATATGTTTGCTTAACAATCTTCAGGCATTAAAAAACGCCACCTAGGTGACGTTTGTTTACGCTTGCAATGTGGCCATCTTCTGCCAGTACTGCGCTTTGAGTGAATCGCGCTCAACGCGGAAACCTTGATAATAAAGTTCCGCGAGAAACAATGCCGCTTTACCATGCCCAGCACGCGCTGCGCTTTCCAGTTCTTCAACTGCATCTACAAAGTTCATTTGAGATTGAATCGTATTTACTGCATTTGCATACACATGCTCTAAGTCATGTTGAGAGATTTGTTGCATCATATTAAAGTTACTCCTTATTCTAATTATGCTTACATCTGCCTACTTCAGATAGGTGCCTATTTCGACCTATCAATAACTACTATAGTTAAGTATTATTAAAGTAATATTACAATTAAGTTGAATTGTCAACAAAACATGTAAATTATTTTCTATGTCTGCTAGTTTACATGATTAAACAATGAACAGTTTGAATTTTTATTAATATAGTTAGATAAGAAGATGTTAATAATAAGGAGAAGTATGATGACTAGAACTTTAGATGGTTTGAATTTTGATATGCCTCCTACGGCAGAACAAATTGTAGCTTTGGCGCATTTGCATCGGCAAAGACTGGATGAAGCTATTTTTCATCAGGAAATTCATTTGGGGGATTTTGGTTTGGCCCAGCGCAAGCGGGTTTATGATTTTACCCGTGAATTAGATGTTGCGCAGCGTGAAGATTTTTACGAGATGTACAATGGCGAGCTGCTGCGGATTGCGGATGATGATGAATTGCATCCGGCCTATGCAGAAGGCGGGGTCAGTATTTTTGCAGTCATTATTGTGATGGCGATCATTGCGCTGATTTTGTACTTCGCGGTTATTCAACGCATCCTGAGCAGTTAATTGTCGGCCCGAGCGTCCTGCCTAAATACTGCAGTATTGAATGGGCGGTTTGGATGAGAAATAAACAGGCTGACTTGAACTTATTGAATAGCGGTCATACACTACTTTGAATTCGAGGTAGTGTATGTCTATTGACCTAAAAAAAATTCTTCAATTCAAATCAAAAATTGGGCTAGAACAGGTCTACAACATATTTGTCAGTTTTATTATCGCGCTCATCCTTGTTTTGGGCTTGCTTGCCTTGAATCGGCCTATTTCCATACAAAAAATGCACAATATTCTAATAATTTCTGAACAGCAAAGCTGTCCAGATTCACAAAATTTAGCCGTGGCCTTGAGTCAGCAGCATGAAGTGACTATGGGGCAGTATCTTAAGCTGATGCATGCTTATCAAGCTGAGACTGCAAGGGCTCATCAGCTTCCGGCACTGGCAGAGGAGCAGCCTTAGAAGGCAAAGGCGCTATGGCAGGTGCTGTATTAACCGGAGTATTTAGCTGCAGGTTGCTTTGCAAAATGCCATTTAATTCTGCTTTATCCAGCGCTTTGCTTACCACAATGATGGTGAGCTGATCAGGGTGTAAATGACGGCGTACCGCGTTTTGTACATCTTCCGCCGTGATTTTCTCAAGCAGTTTAGGATATTGGTCTAAGTAGTCTGCAGGGTGCTGATAAAACCCTAAAAGGCCAAGCTGCGCATTAATGGATGCATTGCTGCTGTAGCTGTTTGGATAGGCCCGCAGCATGCCGGCTTTCACTTCATTTAGCTGATTGATGTTTATGGGCTGCCGCACAAAATCAGTTAATGCTTTGTGAGCAACGCGGATGCTGTCGATCAGCTGGTCTTGGCGCGTTGAATAGCTGAAGCTGAATATGCCTGGCGACTGGCTGAAACTGAATGCGCTGTAAACACTATAAGTATAGCCGCGCTTCACCCGCAGTTCTTGCATAAGCACTGCGTTAAATCCGCCGCCGCCAAACAGCTTATTTCCTATTTCCAGTGCTAAACGGTCAGGATCATTTCTAGTTGTTCCCATTTGTCCAAACATGACATGCGCCTGCGCAGAGTCGTATGGCATATGCACAATATTCAGTGTGTTTTTTTCTTCAGGATTGGGTAAAGCCTGTGCGTGTTCCCCTTGCTGAATATTGCCAGCTATTCTTTCTGACAGTTTTAGCGCTTCTTTCGCAGTAAGTTTGCCAGTAATGGCAATATTCATATTTTGCGCCACAATAAATTTATCTCGAAACTGCTTAAGATTTTCTGATGTTATTTTTTTGAGGCTGCTATTAGTGCCCGTCACAGGTTCCGCATAAGGATGCTGCCCATAAATTTCACGATAAAATCGAATGCCCATTAAACGGCTGGGACTTTCCTGTAGCTGTTTTTGTCCTGTTTGCAAGTTGCTCAGTGACATGTTAATGCTATTTTTTTTGAAAACGGCATTGCTGATGACTTCCATCATCATGGCTAAAGCGGGTTCAAGCTTCTGCGGATCTGAAAGCACTCTTAACTTGACAATAAACATATCTCGATAGGACTGGATGCTGAATTGTGCACCGCTTTGTTCAAAAACACTGGCGATTTGACTGGCTGTAAATTTTTCAGTTCCTTCATCCATTAGGCCCGCAGCCATATTGGAAAGGCCATATAGGCCTTTGCCGATTTCCAAATCCCGCGCGGAACCGGCATTGAAGGTCAATTGAATATCGACCATCGGCAAATCTTGAGATTCGACAAATAAGGTGCGCACCTTATAGCGGTTTTTTAAGTCGTGGACATAAGGCGCATGTGTTTCCAGCTGTTTTAAATTGCGCAGGCTTTGCAGTATGGGAATTGACTGCAGCTGGCTTGGATTATCATGGACATCCGGTTCGGTATTTAAATAGCTGTCTGTCTGTTCAGCAGAAATTGAAGATGAACAGGCAAGCATGGCGATAAAAATGATGACGGTTTTATGCAACATGAGGCTGTCCATTATTTTGATTTATTTTCAGGGGTCAAATACAAAGTGCTTAAATTATCTTTAATAAAGTAAGCATTGGCGACACGCTGAATATCTTGAGGGCTAACGTTTTCATAATGTTTAGGCAGCTCATCCATTAAGCGGTAACTCAAGCCGTTAACCTCTAAATTGCCAATCATTTTGGCTTGGCCTGCAATATCATCCTGACTGTATATTAAGCTGGAAATGAATCGGGTGGAGATGCGGGAAACTTCTGCGGGATCCACCAGTTCATTTCTAAGCAGATCAATTTCTGTCTGAATGGCTTTTTGCGCCTCTTGAAGAGAAACACCGTCTGCCGGCAAAGCTGAGATAGAGAACAAGCTGTCACCGCGGTTGTAAGGGTCATAAGATGCGCTGATAGCGGTCAGCAGCTTTTTGTCGCGCACTAAGCGGTCCTGAAAGCGTGAAGAAATGCCGCTGTCTAAAATGCTGCGGATAATGTTTAAGGCATAGGCATCTTGAGGGTCTTTGGCGGTTGCCAATGAACGGACATTCCATGCCATATATAAATTCGGCACTTGCACGGTGGATTCAATTTCCATGTGCCGGTAGCCCACCCGTTCAAATTCCAGCACATCATTGCGGGGCGGCGCTTTCTTGGCAGGGATATCTCCAAAATATTTTTGCACTTGGTGAAGGGCAGCTTCTGATTCAACGTCACCGACAATCACCAAGACGGCATTATTCGGTGTATACCACTTTCTGTACCATGTCTTTAGATCATCCAGCTGAAGGTTCTGGAGGTTTTTCATGTGCCCAATCACGGGTTGCCGGTAATGGCTGGTAGGATAGGCAATCCATTTGAAGCGTTCAAAAGCTAAAGCGCGGGGGCTGTCATCGGTGCGCAGCCGGCGCTCTTCCATGACGACTTTCATTTCAGGTTCGAAGTCTTGCTGGCGCAGCAGCAGGTTACTCATGCGGTCTGCTTCAAGCTCCAGCGCCATCGGAAAATAGGTTTTAGGGTAGAGCTGGTAATAATTGGTGTAATTGGTGAATGTAGCGGCATTGATGCTGCCGCCGTAAATTCGGCTGAGGCGGGTGAATTCATCATTGGGCACTTTGCTTGTGCCTTTGAACATCATATGCTCAAGTGTGTGAGAAATGCCCAGAAGATTGCCTGACTCATCACTGCTGCCCACTTTGTACCAAATTTGCGTCATCACCATAGGCGAGCGGTGGTCTTCTCGAATAATGACTTTTAAGCCATTGTTCAGGGTGGTTTCAAACGTGGTTCGAGCTAACTGGCCGCGGGTGTCTGCATGTAAATTAGCGCTCAGCATACATAAGCTGAGCAATCCGGCAGATAAAATCTGAAAATTGAACTGTGTGCAGCGCATTATATTTTTGGACATGGAATCCCAAATAAAAGCTCATGATTTTATTCTATTCTTTAGAATCTGCAGTTTGAACGCAAGTTCAGGTTGTTGTTTTTTGGTGTGTTGAGGATAGGGCGGCGGTGAAAGGCTCAAAAATAAAGAACTTATGCTAGAATCAGCTTTTTTAACGCAATGCTTTTCAAGGATTCGGCATGCAACAGCAATCTAATGGGCAGAATAATTTTTTGATTGATGCTGATATCGGAGATGATGATGTCACATTACCGAGTTTACCTGCGGTCAATGTGCCTATTATTGAAACTCCAAAAGAGCAAGCTGCTGTTTCTGAGCCTGTAGCATCAGAAGCGCCGCAGCAGGAAGAAGCGCCATCAAAAGGCGGTTTCTTTGGCCGTATGAAAGATGGCTTGACGAAAACCCGCAAAAACTTTACAGACGGCATGGTGAATATCCTGATCGGCGGTAAAGAAATTGATGATGAATTGCTGGAAGAGGTTGAAGAGCAGCTTTTGGTGGCGGATATCGGTGTAGAAGCCACCAAAACAATTATTGCAAATTTGACTGAACGGACAGCGCGCGGTGATCTGATTTATTCACATTCTCTGTATAAAGCGCTGCAGGAAGAATTGGTTGCCTTGCTTGCACCGCGTGTAAAGCCTTTGCATATCGATCCAAACAAAAATCCATATGTCATTTTGGTTGTCGGTGTAAATGGTGTAGGCAAAACCACCACAATTGGCAAATTGGCTAAGCGTTTGCAGGGCGAAGGTAAGAAAGTCATGCTGGCTGCGGGTGATACATTCCGTGCAGCGGCCACAGAGCAGCTGCAAATTTGGGGTGAGCGCAATAATATTGCTGTGGTTGCGCAAGGTCACGGAGCAGACAGCGCTTCTGTGATTTTTGATGCTTTTGAAAGTGCGCGTGCAAAAGGTATTGATGTATTAATTGCTGATACTGCAGGTCGTTTACACAATAAAAGTCACCTGATGCAGGAGCTGACTAAAGTAAAACGCGTCATGCAAAAAATTGATGCAACTGCGCCCCATGAAGTCATGCTGGTAGTAGATGCGGGTACAGGTCAGAATGCAATTAATCAGGTTGAAATGTTTGATGAAGCAGTAGGCTTAACAGGGATTACTATTACCAAATTAGACGGTACAGCCAAAGGCGGGGTTTTGTTTAATATTGCCAGCCGGACACATGTGCCGATCCGCTTTATTGGTGTTGGTGAAAAAATTGACGATTTGCGTCCATTCTCAGCCAAATCCTTCGTTGCTGCATTATTCGAAACGGATAAATAGAGCAATTGTTTTAAAATGCTGTAGTGTGTGATAAGTCACATAAACTCCGCCAAGTGCGGAGTTTTTTATTTTTAATTATAACTGTTTGATTTAAAAAACATCATAAGAAGGGATTAAGCGAATTAACTGACGGATAATTTTATTAGAATAAAGCAAATAATGAGTTGTTTATTAATTTTGAATATTCGGGGATCATGGTGGAATTATTAAATAAAATAGGTCATGTTCTGACTGCAGATTTGACCAAAGATTTTAAATTTAAAAGAAAGCAGGATGATTCAACCGAAATTACTTTTGTCGATCAGCTGAAGAAAAGACGCAGTATTTACAAACTGGGAAAAAAAGTTCATTTCAGCCAAGCATATATTGCAGAACTTATTCAGGAATCTGTACGAAGCTGCCCATCCGCCTTTAACGCACAGAGTACTCGGATTGTTGTGCTGTTTGGGGAGTCCCATCAGCAGTTTTGGGATATTGCAAAAGAAGCGCAGAAACGCAATGTGCCGAATGCTATTTTTGAAAGTGTTGAAATGAAAATTGATCAGTGTGCGCATGCATTTGGCACGGTGCTGTTTTATGAGGATCAGGAAGTTATTCAGCAGCTTCAGAAAAAAATGCCATTCAATGCTGCCGATTTTCCAGTATGGTCAGAGCAAACCTCAGGCATGGCGCAATTTGCGGTGTGGACGTCATTGGCGGATTCAGGAATGGGGGCATCATTGCAGCACTATAATCCGTTAATTGATAGCGCTATTGCTGATCATTACAGTATTGCACCGCATTGGTTGATGCGCGCTCAGCTGGTCTTTGGGTCAATTGAAGAGAAGGCTGCAGAAAAAGAAGAACAGGAAGATTATGATAAATTCCGTGTTTATGCTTAAGCATAAATCAAATTTTTTTGAAATGAACTGATAGGGCGTTCGTTTTTGGCATTTGGTTTCTATGGGATTATGCTGTAATTTTTACGCCAGCTGTTCTATATATAAGACACTATGTCATAGTTTTAGTCATGTGATTGTCTATGGTTTGGCATATGATGAGTTCATTAGATGAAAACAGTTGAAAACAAGAGCGAGATTTAAATATGTCATTTCTAGACCAAATAAAACAGCGTCGTACCATTTATGCAATTGGCAAAAATGTATCGAAGGATCAAAGCGCAATAGAACAAATCATTCAAGATGCTGTGCGTCATAGCCCTTCTGCATTCAACTCGCAAACATCGCGGGTTGTCACTTTATATGGCGCATCGCACACAAAATTTTGGAATATGGTTCGTGAAGCTTTGCGTAAAGTCGTGCCTGCAGAGGCATTTGCAAATACCGATGCAAAAATCAACAGCTTTGAAGCGGGTTTGGGAACAGCTCTTTTTTACGAAGATCAAGATACGGTAAAAGCATTGCAGGAACAGTTTGCTTTGTATGCTGATAATTTTCCTGTGTGGTCTGAACACTCTACAGGGATAGCTCAATTTGCAGTTTGGACTGCATTGGCGGAGCAAAACATTGGTGCATCTTTGCAGCACTATAATCCTATTATTGATGATGAGGCTGCGGCCGCTTTTGATATTCCAGCAAACTGGAAGCTGCGTGCCCAATTGGTATTTGGTTCAATAGAAGCGCCAACGGGTGAAAAAACGTTTATGGAAAACAGTGAACGTTTTAAAAGTTTTAACTGATTAGAATGCATCAATATTGCTGTAAAGATTTAAAAAGAGCGCTTGGGCGCTCTTTTTTTGTCAGAATGGCATTCAAAATGGATTAATAAAGGTAAAAAATATTCTAACCGCTGCTGTCATCAAAATGTCATGCATGCATAGCAGTATGCATGCAACTTAGCAATGAATGAGTGGGCGTACTATGCCTTTAAGAGTTTCTGCAATAATTTCAGCATTGATGGTCAGCAGCACTGCATTTTCTGCAGTGACAGTAAAAGTTCCAGAGGAAATTAAAATTGTCGCCGTCAATAATCAGGAAGTCAGCAGCGGCCTATTGCAAGCAAAAAGCCAATACAAAATTAAAGCTGGAGAAAATATTATCAATGTGCGCTATTCTGGGTATTTCCAGCATGCCGATAACTCGCACGATATTCTTAAATCGGGCATTGTTACATTAAAAACGCCTGCTTTAGTGGATGGCGAAACCTATCGATTAGCATTGGTGCAGGCGCCACAAGATTTTGATGAAGCGCAAAAATATAAGGATCAGCCTATTTTTGGGCTTTATAACAAGGAAAATATACTGCTTGTACAGCAAGCGGGTATTAAATCAGAGCAAAGAAATTGGTTCAGTGAAGGGCTCTTTAATAATAAATCTGTTGACTTGACCAATGATAAAGCTGCAGCCAATCAAATTGCAGCTGTGCAGCCGGTATCAGCTTCAGAAAATCAGAGCCAGCCGTTGATTCACTTATGGCAGCGGTCTTCTAAGGCTGAACGTCAGAAATTTATGGCTTGGCTCGCCGAACAGTCAAACTAATATAACCGTCAATGCGGTAATGTGAACTTTTAATGAGCCAGCTATTGCTGGCTTTTTTCATGTGAGAGAGAAAGTTCCTAATAATTAAGTGTGAGAAAGTGTAAAAAGACTAGAAAAATAGATGTTTTTAAGCTAAAAATACTCTTTTAGATTAAAAAATAAACATTAGAGCGTTCTTTTCTGAAATTAATGAGGAAAAGGGTTGCGCTAGTTTTTTTTATGTATAGAATAGCCACCATCAACACGGAAAGCGCGATATAAGGTTGCTGTTTTTAAGTGTTGTTCTTGATACTGATGAAGTATTAAGAAGATCATTAAGAGATTATGAAGAACAACTTGTG
>NZ_JAPEQW010000020.1:0-66428 GCF_026168575.1 Acinetobacter entericus | reverse complement strand
TCGAAAATCCCCCTAACTCAAACGAGTTAGGGGGATTTTTTTATGTGTGCATAATGGGAGATATTCATTAAATCAGTTCTAAATCAGCTGATTTAATCGCATGAGTTGTCTTTTTAATAGCATATAAGAGCTGTCCCAATAAAACATCTTTATCTGCCATAGCAACAATAATCATTGGATGATTTTTTGCAGCTATCGCGGAAAGTACGACTTTGCCATTTTCGGCATCTAATGTAATGGATTGACAGCCTGTTAGGTGAATTTCTTGAGTAAATGCTGTAACCATCGCCAAAATTGAACTGCTGACAGCAGCCAGTTTGCCTTTATTGTAAATATCTCTTTTATAAAGGCTGGCAAGTTCAAAGCCATCAGTTGAACAAACCATAACAAAATTGACACCGCGCACATTGGATATGATGTCTTGCAATTCTTGCTTTGCTTTGTCGATCAATTCAGCTGAAGCAACTCGTTTTTCTTTAATATTGAACATATATGCTCCTTAAGCGCTAATGTTGTGATTGACTTCTACAGCTGTAATAAGGGCTTCAAGCAAAAGCAAAGTATCTTCTTTTTTTCGAGCATCTATAAAAAATAAAGGGCAAAATAAATCTTGCCCAATTAGCCATTCTTTATAAATGGACAATGAGTGAAGATTGCTATTAACATCAACGTGTGTAATGCCAATCGCAAAATTATCCGTATAGTTTTGGAAAGTTTCTAAAAAGGTTTCAAGCTCTTGCAATGGCGCATCACAATTATGGTCTATTAAAATAATTGCGCCTATCGCGCCTTGGCAAATAACAGGCCAAATAAAATCAAATCGGCTTTGTCCCGGGGTGCCATATAAGCCAATTTTAACGCCATCTTCTAGCGTTACTTCGCCATAATCTATGCCGACGGTAGTTTCCATTTTTGCATGGCTTTCTTGATCTGTATTAAATGCTTCAGTAAGAAGCACTGGTATGTCTGAAAGCGAACGGATGGCTTCTGTTTTTCCAGCGCCCATTGTTCCTGCAAATACTATTTTGTATTGCTGTAAAATCATGCAACTTCTCCTGTCGCTAGAAACCGAATTTTCTGCGTAATTTTCCAAAAAAGCTTGCAATCATGTTTTCTTCGGAATGAGTGTCTGCTTTTTCAGGGGGAGTATAATGGTTATCCCAAAGATTGATTTTGCTGATATTTCCAGCGGCCATATTGGCGGCGATAAATTGGCGGACCATTTCTATTGGAATATTGTGCTGTTCTGCAATTTTTGAGATTTTAGCGCCTTGTACAAAACATGCTGACATCTGGAATATTTTTTTACGGTGCTTTGTGTCATAAGGCTTAGGCCAAAAATGGATGCGGTAGTGGCCATCTTCTGGGGCTATTTGATAAAAATTAGGAGATTTCCAGAATAAGTTCCAAATCCAATCTTGAAGAATGTGGCTGTTTTTTCTAGATACTTTAGTCAGATCTGTCGTTGATGCAAAATCATAATTAAAACTGAAATCTGTATGATTTAGAATTCTTTCTGGATTGCTGTAAGCTAGATTGTTTGCAATATCGATGACGCCGAGTGATCCGTGAGTGTCAAAAATGTGTAATTTGTTATGCACTTCAGCATTATGCATTTCTTTAAAATAGCTTTCAGAGAAATGGTGGTCTTCAGGCAATACTGTATAGAGATGCTGATTAGTTATATGTTTTGCCTCATCATCTATTGGCTGATTGTTTTGAACAATATAGTTTTTAATCCATTCATCTAATTCTGCTGAATCAAGCAGCGGCAAATACAAGGTGTTATTTCTTAATTTTCCGCAAAGGGAGTCATCTTTGGCAACTTTAAGCCATGGAAATTTACGGTTGTTCAGAACTCTTTGTATTCCCTCAGTTTCGAAAAAATTTTCATGAATAAATAAGCAGTCTAAATTAATGTCTGAAGCTGTTTTCCATTGGATGGAGAATTTTTCATTAATAATATTGCCAAGCTGGGATTTCAGCTCCTCCGCATCATGGATACTTAAACCTGATATTGCAATATTAATATATTGCTTACTCATTGTTATCTCTCTGTCTGCTGGTGGAATTTTGTGTAGTTCAATTAAAAATTCCCTGCATATTTTGATATGCAGGGAATTTAAGGTATTTAGCTAAAGTCTAATTCTTTTTCATAAGCTTTGAGCTCATGCCTAGCCATTGCAAGGTTTGACTTAGAACGGTCAAGAACCATGTATAGGAAGACATTTGCATTTTGTTCCAATGGGCGGATCAAATGATATTGTTTACCCAGTGTAATCAGAATATCTTCGATATGGTCATTCAAGTTCAATGATTGAGCTACACGGCGCTTTGAGCGTACGACTTCAGTATTTCCCGCTGCCGCAAGCTCTAAATCAATTCCGCCTCCGCCTTGTGTTGCGAGCGCCAGCCCGCTTTCCCCATCAACAAGCGCTGCCGCAATAAAACCATCAATATTGGTAAGTGAATCTAATGAAACTTTAGCCATGATTTTTTCCCTCTTACTGGTTTTGTAAATGATTATTTATTGTGTTGAAGCAGGTAATTAAAGACTTTGTTAATTACTTAATTTAATTATAGGAGGGGGGCATGACATTTCAATAAAATAATTTTGATGCGTTAATTTGCTTGTATTTTTGTCTTTTTTTTTTACAAATGATCTTATGCTAAGTGTGATGGAAGTATCAATTATTTTGTTTTTTAGTGTTTTAACACTCTTTTTTTTACTGCCTTAAATTTGTGTAAAGAAATGTAATTTGGTAAAAATATATGCGAAATGTTCATCATTATTTTTATTTTTTACAAAAGTATACATTGTTGATTAATTTAGTAGGTATTCTGAAATATTGACATAAAAAAAGATCAGTATTCACTGATCATTTTTTATGTTTTCTTTTAAGCAAATATATTGCAAACAGCGGAATAAAGTACCCATAAAATAACAATAGCTACAAGAGGTTCTGCTACTTTTGACCATGTTGGAATGATCGGGGCAGTTTCTTCCTGTTCGTGGCCTGTGTGCTGATTCACCATTTGATTAAACTCCTTCATTGATTCCTCTAATGATAGCTCATCTGCAATTATAGGTTTGGAACCTTTTAATTCTAAAAGGTTGTTTGTTGACCAAACCCAATTGTCGGCTTGCCCGGATAAATGCTCGATTTGGCCAAGCAGCAGTTCGCGGATGCTTTGCAGAGTGTGGTTGCCTGTATCATGCAGCTGTTTCAGTTCGGTGAGCTGGCGCTTGAATATTGCGGCGGTTAATTCCTCAAGCTCCGCACGGGGAAGGCTGGAGGCGTTTTCTTTAGAAGTTGTTAAATGCCGTGCAACTTCCTGCACGTATAAATCATCTGGAGAAGTAATTTCTTGATAAACTTTTTTGTCATTTAAGCGCCATTGGCTAATGAGTTCACCGAGAGTTAAAGCATTTATTTCAGCAATATGGCTCCGCTTATCTTCCTTGGAGAGATGGGGGAGAAGCTCGGGCTTTTGAGTCTCTAATTGTTCTGCAAAGTACTGTACTAAGTCAAAAGCCATTTTACTGCTCCATATTTTTAATCTAATAGCCTTAAGCTAGGTTTTTTCTTTGGCTGTTCATTTTTTTGTTCAGTGTCTGATTTTAAAGCATCTTCGCTATTTTGGATATGCTGATATTCAGTTGGATCAAAGAATAAGCCTTGACCATTTTCACGGGCATAGATGCCAAGCACCGCTGAAAACGGTACGTACAAATCACGTGAAACACCGCCAAAACGTGCAGAGAAGGTGATTGCATCATTGCTCATGTTTAAGGCGTGTACCGCATGCGGTACAAGATTTAAAGTGATTTGGCCGTCTTGAATAAACTGCTCTGGCACCATGGTATTGGGCTGCGTTGCATCCACAAGTAGGTAAGGTGTGAGCTGATTATCGCAAATCCATTCATAAATGGCGCGGGCCATGTAAGGGCGGGTTGGGCTGAGGTTTAATTCTTGTTCAGACATATGGGGCTCGATTAATTCGACAATAATTCACTGTAACGGTTTTTTTCCTGCAATGTCATGGATTTTACAAAAGCAGGACGGTTGAAAATGCGCTGGCAATACAAATGGATTGGACGGCAGTGCTGTTGAGGCAGAATAATTCCCATCGTTTTTAAGCGTAAAAAAATGGGCGCCAGCATGCAGTCCAGGATACTGAAATGCTCTGACATGAAAAAGGGAAAATGCTGAAATAATGGGGTGAGTGAGACCAGTGTATCCCGCAGTTTGCTTTGCGCTTTTTTTTGAGCATTGATATCTAATGAATCTGCATGGCGCAGCATGATATCGGCAAGATTGAGCCAATCCTGTTCAAAGCGCCAAATATACTGGCGCTGTTCTGCGCGCGGCGCTGGAGCATCGGCATACAGCTTATTTTGACGGTAACGGTCGTCGATATATTCAGAAATGATGCTGGCTTTAAACAGCTTTAGTTCATTTTCTACCAGCATGGGCAGCTGATTGTAAGGATTTAAGCTGGCGAGATCTTCGTCATCTTCATCGGTCAAAACCAGGTTGTACTTAATTTGCTTTTCCGCAAGGACATAGCGGATCCAGTGGGATCGAAAATCATCTGCATGGCTATACAGCGTGATTCCTTGAGGAGGGGCATTTTCGAGTGACATAAATCCTGAACAATCTGTTTTGAATGAGATAGGATACTAAAAAACACCCATAAAATCACGAAACAGTTTGGATTAATCGATGCTGCCTGATCTTGGAATTTGACAGTACCTTTCTTTGCATGGCGCGGCATTCTTTTTTCTGGATGATCTAGTATTGCAGCAGGATCAAGCTGTGCTGCCTTTTATTTTGAGGTTAATAATGGCCTCATTGTAAAAAACATATTGAAGGCGGTGTTATTGATCTGCTCTTTAGGGGGAGCACATCGACGTTTTATACGCTGTTTTGCTTGATTGATGGGATAAAAAAAGCCTTGGATAATCCAAGGCTTTTTTGTCCGATTCGGTAAACGAATTAACGTTTAGAGAATTGAGGACGTTTACGCGCTTTACGTAAACCAAGTTTCTTACGTTCAACTTCACGAGCATCACGAGTAACGAAACCAGCTTGACGAAGAGCAGGCTTAAGCGTTTCGTCAGAAGCGATCAATGCGCGAGTAATACCGTGACGGATAGCGCCAGCTTGACCGCCGATACCACCACCAGCAACAGTGATGTAAAGGTCATACTTTTCAGTTGCTTCTAAAAGCTCTAGAGGTTGATTTACAACCATGCGAGCAGTTTCACGACCGAAATACTGTTCAAGAGTACGGTTGTTGATTACGAGTTTGCCTGTACCAGCTGACAAGAAAACACGTGCAGTTGCGGTCTTACGGCGACCTGTACCATAATTAGTAGCCATGTGCTGTTATCCCTTAGATGTCCAAAACTTGTGGCTGTTGAGCAGCATGTGGATGCTCTGTACCTGCATACACTTTCATTTTCTTGATCATTGCATAACCAAGAGGACCTTTTGGCAACATACCTTTAACAGCTTTTTCTAAAACTGCTTCTGGTTTGTGAGCGATTAACTTTTCAAAGTTAGTCTCACGGATACCACCAGGGAAACCAGTGTGGCGATAGTATTTCTTATCGTGAGCTTTTTTACCAGTCACAGTAATTTCTTCAGCATTGATTACAACGATATAATCGCCAGTGTCAACGTGAGGAGTATAAGAAGTTTTATGCTTACCGCGTAAACGACGAGCGATTTCAGTCGCAAGGCGACCTAAAGTTTTGCCAGAAGCATCAACAACGTACCAGTCGTGTTGAACTTCAGCTGGCTTAGCGCTGAGAGTTTTCATTAAACCACTACCTATTATAGTTGGTTTGGACTATGGAATCTGTCCAAACAAAAGAAGAGCAAATTCTACATGAAACATGAAGAATCCACAATCGAAATATAGAATTTCAGGTGCTGAATTATAGACGATTGTTTATTATTTAACTAGCTCTTTTTTAGGTAGTATGGTATTTGTGGTGAATAAATATTTTTATTAAGAATAATAAAAGCTTATCGCTCAAAAAATGAGTTTTAATTATGATGATTAATATACAGAATCTCAGCTTAATTGTTTTGCTTCATCTTTTAGCCACCGTCTACGTCCCATTATATTATTTAATTATTCATCCAAATTCAGGTGTTTGGACGATATTTGTTTTGTTGGCAACCATGATCGGGATTTCTTGGGGAACATTGCTCATTCCAATTTTATTCGTTGTTACATTCGGATTGATGTTTAAGTTTTCTGTGGCATATATGAGTTATCTCATTTGTTTTGTTATTCCTATATTTTTGTTATTGAGGTCTAGGCCGACAAAAAGAAAATATTTTTTAAAAATCGGCTTTGTCCTTTTTGTACTCGGTATTCTGATCTATATTGCCCTTTTTATTGCTTATTTGAATGGTGTGACTTCGAATAATTTTAAATGAGAATCTCAGTTTTTTTTTAGATTATGTAAACTAATTGTCTTAAGACTATTTTCTTTAGGTTGCTTATGCTTCCCTTATATATCACCAGCGGTGAACCTGCGGGCATTGGTCCAGATATTTGTTTAAGTTTGGCTGAACGTGTTGATGAACGTCCAATCGTGGTATTGGCCGATATCAATATGTTGCGAGATCGTGCCAAAATTTTAAATCAAAATATCGAACTGATTGAATATATGGGGCAAACTGAATCTTCAAAGAAAGGTCAGCTTTATGTTGAGCATGTGCCTTTATATGAAGATGTGGTGCTAGGTAAGTTAAATCCGAAAAATTCAGCTTATGTATTAGAACAACTTCGCCGTTCAGCTTATTACGCGATGGAAGGGCAAAGTGTCGGGGTGGCGACAGCACCAGTGCAGAAATCCGTAATCAATGATGCGGGGATACATTTCAGTGGTCATACTGAATATTATCAAGAGTTTGCTGGTGTGGAACGTGTAGTCATGATGCTCGCAACGAAAACTTTACGTGTAGCATTAGCAACGACACATTTACCATTGCGTGATGTTGCAGACGCGATTACCAAAGAGAGATTGCATCAAGTCATTGATATTCTCATCCATGATTTAAAAACTAAATTTAAAAAAGATCATCCGCAAATTTTGGTGTGTGGTTTAAACCCACATGCAGGTGAGGACGGTTATCTTGGTCATGAAGAAATTGAAGTGATTAATCCTGTACTGGAAAGCTACCGCGCTCAAGGCGTAAATATGAGTTTAAGTTTGCCGGCCGATACTTTATTTACCCCCGAACATTTAAAAGATGCTGATGCCGTTTTGGCGATGTATCACGATCAGGGTTTACCTGTGTTAAAATCGCAAGGCTTCGGTGAAGCTATTAATATTACTTTGGGTTTGCCTTTTATCCGCACTTCTGTAGATCATGGCACAGCGCTCTCCCTTGCGGGTACAGGACTGGCAAAAAGTTCAAGCTTACATGCCGCTGTTGATTTAGCCCTCGATTTGGCTCGCCGCTGATTTTTACCCATTACTCACGTTGGAAATGTTTTTATGTATCAAATTAATGCCTTAAACCCAAAAGATGAAGGGCATCACACGCGCAAGCGTTTTGGTCAAAACTTCTTACATGACCAACGTGTCATTGCAAAAATAGTCCGTTCAGTTAATCCTCGTGCCGGCGATAATGTTGTGGAAATTGGCCCGGGTTTAGCCGCTTTAACATCGCCTTTAATTGGCGAATGTGACGCTTTGACTGTGGTTGAGCTTGACCGCGATTTGGCTGCCGGCCTGCCGGGGCGTGTCCCGCATCCAGAGCGTCTGACCATTGTTGAAACAGATGCGCTGAAATATGACTTTACTGAATTGTTTCAGGATGGCCGCCCGCTGCGCGTAGTCGGCAACTTGCCATACAATATCTCGACGCCATTGCTGTTCCATCTCTTGGAATTTGGCGACAAAGTGAAAGACATGCATTTCATGCTGCAAAAAGAAGTCGTGGACCGTATCACTGCATCGCCGAATACCAAAGAATATGGCCGCCTGTCCGTCATGATTCAGTATTTCTGCAAACCGACCTTTTTGTTTGAAGTGCCGCCTGGCTCATTTAACCCGCCGCCAAAAGTGACTTCGGCCGTTTTTCGTTTAGAGCCTTATGCAGTGAAGCCGATTGTGGCGAAAAATGAAAAAGCTCTGGCGCGCTTGGTCTCGCATGTCTTTACGCAACGCCGCAAAACATTGCGCAACAGCTTAAAAGGCATGCTGGCGGAAGATGGTTTCGAGAGTGCTGGGGTTGATCCGATGGCGCGTCCTGAAACCTTAACACTAGCGCAATTTGTCGCTTTGGCGGATCAGATGGTGGATGCATAAGATGGCGCGCTATAACTATGTTATTGGTGATGTGCAGGGCTGTTTTGAAGCTTTAAAAGCATTGCTGAAGCATATTCAATTTGATGCGGATCAGGATTTTATCTGGTTTGCTGGCGATTTGGTGGCGCGCGGTGAAAACTCAATTGGCGCATTGCGTTTTATTAAAAAGCTGGCGGACTGCGGTGCAGCCGCCACGGTGCTGGGCAATCATGACCTTAATTTGCTGGCTGTTGCGCGCGGCATCAAAGAAATCAAGGAACAGGACAATACCCAAGACGTGATTAATGCCTTGGAAAGTGATGATTTGATTGACTGGCTGCGCAAGCAGCCTTTATGCCTGCTCCCGGATGACGGTACGGTGCTGACGCATGCCGGCATTCCCTGCAATTGGACTGCAGCGCAGGCAGTGGCCTTAGCCAAAGAAGTTGAGGCGGTGATTGGCCATGATGACCTTGCTGTGCTCGACGGCTTTTTAAAAGAGATGTATGGTAAAAAACCGACGCTTTGGTCGGATGAGCTGCAAGGCAATGAGCGTTTACGCTGCATTACCAATTATTTGACCCGCATGCGCCTCACAGATGCTGAAGGCCGCATGGAATTCAGCTTCAAAGATGCTTTGGATGAGCCGATGCCCGAGGGCTTCCGGCCGTGGTTTGAGTTTGAATCACAGGCTGCAAAAACCCATCGGATTTTCTTTGGCCATTGGGCGGCATTGCAGGGAAGAACAATCTCTGACCGCATACAGAATGTCGATGGCGGCTGCGTTTGGGGCAATCAGCTGATTGCCTGCCGTTTGGAGGATCAGGAAATATTCCGTGTGGACAATCCGCTGTTCTAAAATGATTATTCTGTATGATTATTTTGTAAAAGCAGAAACAATAAAAAAGCCGCAAATAATTGCGGCTTTTTTTCGAAATATAATTAATCAATGCGCAGCCAAGTCTGATTGCGGCCTAAGGTTGAAACCCCCATATAGGCGCGTAAAGTGAGACGTTTGCCCGTCGCATTCAGTTTTACTTTTGCGTTATACACTTTCCCTGCAAGCGGATCGATGACACGGCCCTTTTCATAATTGCCAGTGCCGTCAACATATTTTAAGCCCTTGAGAATCTCCATGCCTAAAATAGGCTGATTCTTGTAAGGCGCCGGACAGTCATTGCATGTCTTTTGAGGTGTGTAGCCCGGTCGAGGCGTAATTTTGACAATTTTACCAGTGTAGGTGCCATTATCTTCTTTACGGATTTCAATAACCGCTTTTGGCGACCCTGTTTTATCATCAATAGATTGCCAAGTGCCTGTTAAGTCCTGCGCTAATGCTGAACCGCTAAATGCGGCGCCAAGCAAAAGGAGCCCCAATTTCAAATTCCGCTTCATAAAACCCCTAAATGATTTGTCACAAAATAAACAGATATGGACATAAAACTTTAATCTTGGCGAATCCATGTCTGTGTACGGCCAATCGCGGATATGCCAATATATCCTCTTAAAAGCAAGCGTTTACCGTTAGCTGACTGCTTGCCCTTCAAATTGTAAATTTTACCAGAAAGCGGATCAAGGATTTTCCCTCCAGAGTACACATTTTCACCGTCAGATTTTAAATTCTTAAAAACATCTAAGCCAAGAATAGGCTGGTTGGTATAAGGAGAAGGGCAATCGACACATTTTTCACGCGGGGTATAGCCGGGACGCGGCGTGATTTTGGTGATTTTTCCGGTAAATGTCCCGTTTTGTTCTTTGCGGATATCAATCAGCGCCTTAGGGGATCCTGTTTTGTCATCAATCTGCTGCCAAATGCCTGTAAGATCTTGGGCAAAGAGTGTAGAGCTGAATGAAAGCAAACCTGCGAATGAAGCCCATATAATATTTCTCTGCATTTTTATTCTTCCTTTTTATTGCCTGAAATCCAATTTCTGAATCTAATTTTATGCTATGCAAGGTGAAGCTATTATACAACTGAGCTTTAAAAAAATATTTTAAAACTGCATTTTAATAAAAAACAGCTGCGCGGTTGCGGTTAATCTTGACGTATCCACGTTTGGCTGCGGCCTAATGCTGAAACTCCGACATAGCCGCGTAAAGTTATACGCTTGCCATTTGGGCTTAATTTCGCTTTGGTGCTGTAAAGTTTACCTGAAAGCGGGTCAAGAATTTTCCCGCCGGAATAGTTGTTCTCACCGCTTGGCTTTAATCCAGTCAAGACATCTAAGCCGAGAATCGGTTTGTTGGTATAGGGTGAAGGGCAGTCTACGCAGGTTTCTTTAGGCGTATAGCCTGGGCGCGGCGTGACTTTGATAATTTTAGCCGTATAAGTGCCGTTAGATTCTTGGCGGATTTCCAGGACTGCTTTTGAAGAGCCCGTTTTGTCATCAATATTTTTCCATAGCCCCGAAATATCATTGGCCCAAAGCATGCTCGAAAAGCTGCTCAGCATTAGCGCAGCGGTCAATTTAAATTTTCCCATCAAAATCATCCTTTTTTAATATGAAAAACGTCTGTTGATCATATGCTGGATTTTTAAGCAAAACAATTGTTTAAAAATGATTGTTCAGTCACATTTTTTGCAGGAAAAAGATAAATGATGGCAGCCAAATAGCGGTAAAGACTGCATTCACAGCCATGCCAAACGCCGCGTAGCGTCCAGCCACACTGCCGCGCTGCCATGCCTGAGCTGTGCCAATGGCATGCGCAGCCAATCCCAGCGCTAAGCCGGAAGCGCGTTCATCGTTGATATGCCGCAGAATTAAAGGAGAAAAAGCAGCGCCAATTACGCCGGAAAGAATCACAATTAAGATGACCAGCGGCACGGGCGAATGCAGCAGCGCGGCGATGTTAATCGCAATAGGGGTGGTCACTGCCCGGGTTGCAAAAGCCATAATGGTCGGATCGGATAGGTGAAGCAGGTACGCCAAACCCATCGGCAAGGCAACAGCGCTGATGCTGGCAAAGACTAAAATGCCGCCTACCGCCTTTAATGGCAAATCATCATAGCGCATCGCTGCTAAAGGGATCGCCAAGGCTACCGTGACATAACCCAGTAAGTTGTTGAAGAGCGGGTTTACTTGCGCCATGTAGTTTTCATAAGGAATGCCAAAGAGGTACAGCATGCCGATCACGAAAAACATGCCAATCACAATGACTGGAATTTGCGGTAATTTTTTATTAATCGGTTTGGCCGCAAGATAGGCAATCAGTGTGATGAAGAATGCGGAAATTATTGCAAGCATGTTGATTCTCCTACAGCCACTTCTTGGACATTTTTGCATATACCCAGAGCGGGATGAGGGTGCTGACGAACAGGACGATTAAGAACATCGGCGTTTCATCACCCAAATGCATCATCATCAGCAGTGAGCCTGCGCTGATCGGCAGAAAGGCAAACGCGCTTTCTTTCATAATCTTATTGTTGGTATCGACTAAACTTGCTGGAATTTTCTTGAATTTCCTCCACAAAGCAAGCACCGACAGCAGGCTGATGAGGCCGGCTAAATTGCCCAGTTCCGGGTGGCCGAATTGTTTCATAACCCAGACGGCACCTTCACGGAAGATGATAATTAAAGCAATTGTACTTATCCATGCTTTCCAGTCGATGCGCTTGATCCAGTCCATTTTGATCTTTCATTAAAAATTTAACTAATCACGTTTTAACCGATTTAGTCTTTGATTTCAAATTCTTCAAGCGGTTTTTGAAATAGGCTGGCGCGGTCGCCTAAAATTTCAGAGATAGGCAAATGCGCCTGTTTAATCAGCTGTTCTAATTTATGCGGCGCCATGATGACATGCAGATGCAGATTGCCTTGATCATCATACTGTTCAGACTGAATCACATTCAGTTCATACAGCTGATTGCGCAGCTTGCCGTACGCGGGTTTTAAGTTCAGTTCAAAACTTTGGATGTTGCCCATCAGGCATTCATGCACGGCTTGCCTGAGAAGGTCGAGCCCTTGCTGCGTATGCGCCGAGATATAGACACGGCCGGGCTGGTGCGGCGCCGTATAAATGATTTTGGCCTGTTCGCCCGTGGCATCAATTTTGTTGTACACCTGAAGCACAGGCACGTCTGCGCCAATTTCTTTCAGCACTTTTTCGACCGCTTCAATCTGCTCCAGCATGTCCGGGCTGCTGGAATCAATCACATGCAGCAGTAACGTCGCTTCAACGGTTTCTTCCAGCGTCGCTTTAAAAGACTCTACTAAAGAGTGTGACAGGTTGCGGACAAAGCCCACCGTATCGGCCAAAACTAAATTGCCGATGCCATCCCAATTCAAGCGCCGTAAAGTCGGATCCAGCGTTGCAAACAGCTGATCTGCCGCATAGACATCACTGTCTGCCAGAATGTTGAATAGGGTTGATTTTCCGGCATTGGTATAGCCGACTAAAGACACCGTTGGAACGGCGGCTTTTTGACGGGCGACACGGCCTTGCGTACGGGTTTGTTTGACTTTTTCGATTTTAGCTTTCAGCTGCCCCATGCGGATGCGCAGCAGGCGGCGGTCTGTTTCTAAAACCGTTTCACCCGGCCCGCGCAAGCCGATGCCGCCTTTTTGACTGTCTAAGTCGCCGCGGCTGCGGATTAAGCGGGAAGACAGATGCTGCAGCTGCGCCAGTTCAACCTGAAGCTTGCCTTCATAGGTGCGCGCGCGCTGTGCAAAGATATCTAAAATCAATTCGGTGCGGTCAACCACGCGGCAATGCATGATTTTTTCCAGATTGCGCGCTTGGGCCGGGGTCAGCGCATGGTCAAAAATCACCAGATCCGCTTCATGCTGTTCTGCAAGGGCTGCAATTTCTTCGGCTTTGCCGGAACCAATAAACAGTTTGGCATCAGGTCTGATGCGCTGCGCATGAACGTGCTCTAGAATTTCAGCGCCTGCAGACTGTGCAAGCAAATGAAATTCTTCGGCATCCAAATCTTCCAGCATTTGTACCGAAACACTGACCAAGATAACCTTTTCACCGCGCTGCTGCTTTAAATGATCCAATCTGCAAAACCTCCTGACTAAAACACTATTCTAGGCGAAAATGAGCTGGAGCGGGGGAATGCTGAATTTAAATTGTGCCGTAAAAGCCATGCGCAAAAATAATTATCAGCGCGCTGTATATTGTGGATGCGGCGCCGATGAACATTAATGCAGCCCAATAAGGCGCTGCCGTTTTACTGCTGTGCTGATCATTCATAAGTGCTTTCTATTTGTAAAAACGATAATAATATTTTTAAATATTTGTATAATCGATGGAAATGGGAAATGCTGATGCCCAGTTTCGGTTTTTATGATCAATGCAAAGTGGCGCGCTTCGGTATAGTATGCTATGCAGATTGTGGTTAAAAATTTAGCCGTTTTGTGACTAGTGATAACTGTATGAATGAATCTGCTGCACCGACATCGTCAAATTTAAAAGGGTTCTCGCGCTTTTCCCTGTATGTGCGCAAGGTGATTGCGTCGATTGGCGCGATAGCCGAAGGTTTTTATCTGGTGTATTACTATCAGCTGTATAAAGATCCGAATAATCCTGCCAATACGCGTTATGTGCAGTTTTTTTGCCGCAAACTGTGCAAGGTCTTCAATATTGAAGTTGAAGTGCATGGCGAGATCCCGCGCCGTCCGGCATTATGGGTCAGCAATCATATTTCCTGGCTGGATGTGGCCGTATTGGGCTCGGGCGCACGGGTGTTCTTTTTGGCCAAAGCTGAAATAGAAAAATGGCCTTTGCTGGGCAAGCTGGCGAAAGGCGGCGGGACGTTATTCATTAAGCGCGGTTCAGGCGATTCCATTAAAATCCGTGAGCAAATGACGGCGTTTTTAAAGCAGGACAGCCCCGTGCTGTTTTTTCCAGAAGCGACGACATCGGATGGCACGCGGATAAAAAAAGTGCATGGACGCCTGCTTGGGGCGGCGATTGAAGCGCAGCGGCCTGTGCAGATTTGCCTGATTTGCTATGTGAATCAGCAGGGGCAGCTGGATATGATTGCGCCCTATGTCGATGAAGTTTCTTTTGCCAAGCATGTGCAGAGTGTGCTGGAAATGCCGAAAGTCACAGCGCATTTGATGGCGCTGCCGGCGATTGATACGGCTGGGCACACCGTGGAGAGCTTGACTCAGGAGGTTCAGCTGAAAATGACTGAAGGTTTGGTGAAATTGCATGCGCAGGTGCTGAATCAGCCTGCAGGATAGGCAGCGTTTGCTATTTTTTAATGCCCGATAAAAGGCTTACATAAAGCCTTCCGCCGGCAGCCAGGAGATGATTTTCATGCCGGCGCGCTGCCACCATTTCATTTTAGGCTCTTTATAGTAAGTACGGGTTTGACCGTTTTCCAGCTTAATTTTCCAGTTGATGTGCTGATTGGCATCCAAAACCAGCTTATAGGCATATTTGCTGAGGTTCTGATCCATCGTGGTATGAACTGCGCGCGCCAAAGACGGGCTGTTCAGCAGCACCCCGATTTCGGTATTTAAATAGGCTGAGCGCGGGTCAAAGTTAAAAGAACCGATAAACACCTGTTTCTCATCCAGCGCCATCAGTTTGGCATGCAGGCTGGAACGGCTCAGGCCTTTGATGCTGACTTTGGCTTTGCTGGCCAGTTCATCGGTATTGATATTCAGGTTTTCCGCGTTGGGATTGGACAGAAATTCATACAGCTGCACATCATTTTCTAATAAATTCTGACGGTATTTTTGATAAAAAGCATGTACCAGCGGGACATCATTGGCTTTATACGAGTTGGTCAGGACACGAACCTGAACGCCGTTTTGACTTAAGTCATTCAGTTTTTTTGCGCCGTGCTTTTCCGGCACAAAGTAGGCGGAAACAATATCTACACTCTGTTCTGGATTGCTCAAGTGGTTCAGCAGCTGAAAGTTGAGATGTTCTTCCTTTTTGGCTTTGGCTTTAATTTTGCTTGGCGAGTCTTTGACCACTTCTGCTTTGACCCAGTCGAACTGAATTTGATTATTCAGCCATTTATCAAAGGCATGCGACCGGTTGGCCAAGTCGAGGTAGTTTTGTACAGTAATTTCCTGATTGAAATCATTCAGCTGCTGCTTCAGCCCGTCAAAACGCAGGGTATAATGGCGCGGATTGACCAGCTGCTTGACTGGAAATGCATAGTTATCATTCCAGTATTCATCAAAAGAATGAATGATTTCGTCTGAAGCCGCGCCAACCAGCATGACATCAACATCTGAAAACTGATAATTGTCGCTGAAATTGTAATATTGATTGCTCATATTGCGCCCGCCAATCAAGGCGATCTGATTGTCGGCAATAAAGCTTTTATTGTGCATGCGGCGGTTGATGCGCTTTAAGTTTAAGAGCATATCCATCGCGCGGTAATGCCTGAAGCGGTAAGGATTATAGAGTTTGACTTCGATATTGGCATGCTGATCCAGCGCCAGATAAATGCCTTCCATTTTTTTTGCATTGTTGTCATCAATCAGCAGGCGGACTTTGACTCCGCGGTCTGCGGCTTGAATAATGGAATGCAGGGCCATCGAGCCGATTTTGTCATTGTCCCAAATATAATATTGCAGATCCAACGATTTTTCGGCTTTATTGATCAGCTCCATACGGGCCGCCAGCGCTTCCAGCGGGTCGTAAAGCACATGATAGCCTGTCAAGCCCGGATTGGCATCGCGCAGCGGCAGGACAATTTTTGCCAAGGAGGTCGCTTCAGTGGGGGTGCTGAAGGCATATTCGATAGGCTGCACGGTTTGCTTGGGCAAAGTCGAGCATGCAGGAAGCCCTAAAATCAAACTGAAGCCGAGTGCAGCCGCTGCTGATTTAGAATAATTCAGCGGCTTTACAGCGCCCGTAATGCCATGTGCGGTATTGATCATGCGTGCAGAAAATCAAAAAATTAGAATTGAGTATAATTGCGAGCTATGAAAAGATAAATATAAGGTCGGTGAATTCCAGCTGGTCAATTTGTTGAGTATTCGTATGTGGGATCAAAATTCCGTTGTGATTTATTTTTATATTGGTATGGGACTGCTGGCGCTATGGGGGATTTCTCAGGCGTGGCTGAGCCAATTGCGCACGGAAACCATTCATCCCTTTAAAGCTTTTGTGCATTTGCTGGCTTTTTATTTGTCATATTTGCTTATTCCTTTGTTTTTTTTCAGCATATATGCAGGCTGGAGCGGTTATTACTTTCCGCATGAAGCGGTTTTTGTGTTTTTGGTCAGCGGCGTGCTGTGCTATGCGCGCTTTATAGAACCGCATCTTATTCAGCTGAAAACAACACGCTATCAGCTGCATGACGATAAAGCGATGCTGAAGCCTGTGAAAATCGCTTTGGTTGCCGATCTGCATATCGGCTTATTTTCAGGCCATGAGCGCCAGTTAAAGCTGATTGTGAAAAAGCTGAATAAAGCCCAGCCGGATTTGGTGGTGGTGGCCGGGGATTGGACCTATGAACCTGAAAATAAACTGGCGGAAGAGCTGGCGGTGCTCAAAGAGATTCAAGCGCCCGTATACTCTGTGAATGGCAATCATGATGAGCAGTATCCTGGACCGCCTATTCAGCAATTATTGCAAGGCGCGCTGCAGCAGAACAATGTTATGGATATTGAAGGGCAGGTGGTCGAATTCAATGAATTCAGACTGATTGGCATTGGCGACCTGTGGGCTGGCAAGGCGGATATGCGCTTTATGCCGGAATTGCCGCAGGATAAGCCATGGATTATTTTGTCGCATAACCCGGATACCGTAGATATGGTGCCTGCGCTTCCGACCCGGCCGTTAATGCTGTCAGGGCATACGCATGGCGGGCAAGTTGAGCTGCCGTGGCTAACCGACTTTGTGATGAAAAAGGTCTCTATTTTGGGTCATAAAAAGGGGCTGTATCAGCATGAGCATGCGGATGTCTTTGTGACCGTGGGCACCGGCATGGTTGGCGTGCCTTTCCGATTCAGGGTGCCGCCGACAATTGATATTATTGAATTAATCTGATTTTTTAGCTTGTTATGTAGACGTATTTCACATTATATTAAAACAGTTAAACGCAAAGTTTAAATGAAGCGGCAGCAAGGCATTGCCTTAAAGGCGTGCATATCTGCTGATTCTGAAGCTCCGGCTTTAACACAAAGCATAGTGAATAATAAGAGTAGAACAATATGTCAGAATTTCATAAGGAAGTTGGAACGTTATTTGGACTCTCTGAGCAGCAGTCAGCACAGCTGGAGCAGGGGTTAAATCAGCTGGTACATGAATTTTCCACAGCTGCTCAAGTCGAAAATCAATCTTTTTCTGCTGATTTTTATCAAAAATTTCAGCAGCTGGCTGCGCAAAATGGCTTGTCTGAAGCAGACATTGAACCTTTGGTGAATGTCTTGTATTTCACTGAGGATCACCAGCAGGCGGTGACCTATATTGTGCCGAGTTTCTATAATTCAGGGGGCGACCGGGAAGTGTTTTCAGATACTTATCAGCTGATGATGGAGGATCTGCAGCAGTCACTATAAGCTGTTCAATAGGCCAGCCCAGCAATAAAAAAAGCCGATGCATTTTGCATCGGCTTTTTTTATTGCATGCTGAAACAAGTTTTAGATTTGATTGTTTACATCATCATTTTTGGTTTCACGGATTGCCAGGAAGGCAAGAAGTGAAAGCAGTGATGCCGCGGTAAGATAGTAGCCAACCGCATATAGGCCATATTCAGTGGCAAGCTTAGTTGCAATTAAAGGTGCAAATGAAGCGCCGAAAATGCCTGCTAAGTTAAAAGTCAAAGCGGAACCTGTGTAGCGTACTGACGTTGGGAAAATTTCAGACAGTACAGTGCCGATCGGGCCATAGGTTAAGCCCATGATGGATAAACCAATACATAGAAATAGGAACACCACAACGGTACTGCCAGATTCAAGCATCGAAGAGAACACTAAGCCGAATAGTGCAGAAACAATACAAACCGCGATAGAGGTGGTTTTACGGCCAAATTTCTCCGCCAGTATTGCAGAAAGCGGAATAAAGGCAGCAAAGCAAAGTGTTGCAAGCAATTGAAGTTCTAAGAACTCAGCGCGTGAATAGCCAAGTTTGGTTGTTCCCCAGTTTAAGGCAAAAACGGTGGTTAAATAGAACACCACGAATGTACAAATCGCGGCGATTGTACCCAGAATCAGCATGCCCCAATGTTTGGTCATGACTTCTTTAAACGGGATGTTTACTTCTTTTTGCTTGTTTAACACTTTTTGGAATGCAGGGGTTTCATGCAGCTTTAAGCGGATCCATAAACCCACAATCACTAATAGTGAACTGGCAATGAATGGAATACGCCAGCCCCATTGCATAAAGTCTTCTTCAGACATGAATGCGCCAAGGGTCAGGAATGAGCCTGTTGCTAAAATAAAACCAATCGGCGCACCCAATTGCGGGAACATCCCATACCAGGCGCGTTTGCCTTCAGGCGCATTTTCAGTTGCAAGCAGCACAGCGCCAGACCATTCGCCGCCTAATCCGAGCCCTTGGCCTAAGCGGCAAAGTGCAAGCAATAATGGCGCAGCAAGGCCAATTTGCGCGTAGGTTGGCAGCAAGCCAATACTGACGGTCGATATGCCCATGGTCAGCAAAGCGGCAACCAAAGTGGCTTTACGTCCAATACGGTCGCCTAAATGGCCGAAGAATGCTGCGCCAATCGGGCGGGCAATAAAGGCAATCGCGAATGTCGCTAAAGACTGAATGGTAGCAGTTGTTGGATCTGTGCTTGCCGGGAAGAACAAATGCGGGAAGATCAGCACAGCGGCTGTTGCATAAATATAAAAATCGAAGAATTCGATTGTTGTACCTACAAGGCTGGCTGTAAGTACGCGGAATTTTGAATTGGCTGCCGGCTCTTGAGCTGCAGCTGTATTTGTTGACGCCATGATAGACCTTACACTTACTAAAAATAAAAAAGCTTAGTTTTAAAAGCGCAATCTTTTTAAAAAAGGCGTAATTTCTTAAAAAAACAACAGCAATCGCCTCTATTCCGCTCGCTCAGGGTCGCTGAAAATGAAGAATGAGATGATTAAATCACGTATAGATAGATAGACAGGAAGTGTGATCCTGCACCTATCAGTACAAAAATGTGCCAGATAGCGTGGGTATATCTTACTCTTTTTAATGCATAAAACAATGCGCCGACGGTGTAAGAAAGCCCGCCAATGATGAGGTAGGTTAAAGCTTGAGCGCTTAGGAAGCGTTGCATATCATCAATGACCAGTATCGCCAGCCAGCCCATGAGCAAATAAGCAATCAATGAAATTTTATGGAAAGAGTTAATGAATATTAATTTGAAAAGTGTTCCAATTATAGCGATGATCCATAAGGCAATCAGCAAATAATGGGCTTTTGCCGTTGGAATTGCGATGGCCAGAAAGGGCGTATAGGTGCCTGCAATTAAATAATAGATGGCGGTATGGTCTAATTTTTTATAAAAGTAGCGGCGGTCAGCGGTGGTTGCCATATGGTAGAGCGTTGATGCAGAGAACAGCAGAATCATGCTCAATGCATAGACCCAAAGCCCAAACCATTGCCCAGTAGGCAGGTATGATCCCTTTAGAATCAATAAAATACCCGCAATGATGGATAATACTGCGCCAAGGCCGTGGCTGAGAAAATTCAAGCGTTCTTCAAACTGGTCATAGTCTTGAACAAGCGGAGCGTTATTCGTCATTTAATGTCGCTCATATCTAAATATACATATGTATAGTAATTCAATTTTGCTTTTTGTGTAAGAAGATTTAAACTTTAACAGCAATTCTTTTTAGGTTTTATATATGTCTGCTTCGGCTTCGATCTTCCCACAGGAACAGCAATTCCTCGATGCGTTTCAGCAAGCCGTTGATGAACAGCGTTTTGAGCGCTTAATCCTGAGTCAGTATAAGGGTGAACTCGCGCAATTGGAAAAAATAACCTTGCGGGTTATTTCTTTGCAAAATGAGCCGGTATTGAGCTGCCTGTATCGCTATAAAACCCAGGACGTCACTAAAAACTACCCTTTAAGTGAGGCTTCGGCTCAGGTGGCCGCTTTACTTCAGCATTGCAGACAGGCGAATTTATTGACTTTAGATGAAGAACTGCAGCTGAAAAAAAATAAGAAAAAGGCCATGCTGACCCTCAGTAAAAATAAATCAGCATCTAAAGATGGGGCGGAACAGCAGGGGCATGACCGAATTAAACAGCGTTATGTCGATCAAGACAGCCAATTTTTGCAGCCGCTGGGCATTACTGATGCCAATGCGCAGATTATTCCAAGCATGGCGCGCAAGTGGAAGCAGATTAATAAGTTTGTTGAAATTTGCGCGGGGGCTTTAGAGCAAATTCAGCCGGCCGAAAAACCTTTACACATAGTGGATTTCGGTTCCGGCAAAGGCTATTTAACCTTTGCCTTATATGATTATCTGGCCAAACACGGCCAGACTCCATTTGTCACAGGGGTGGAGCTCAATCCTAAGATGGTGGAGTTTTGCCAGCACGTTGCGGCTGAAGCAGGCTTCACGCAGCTAGATTTCTTTCAGGGCGATGTGCGGACCTATAATCCAGAACAGCTGGATGTCATGATTGCCCTGCACGCCTGTGATGTAGCCACTGACTTTGCTATTCATACCGGTATCCGCTTAAATGCCCAAATGATCATGTGCGCGCCGTGCTGCCATAAAGAATTGCGTCCGCAGCTGCACAGTCCTGAAGTGCTGAAGCCGATGCTGCAATTCGGCATTCATGCCGGACAGCAGGCAGAAATGCTGACCGATACCATCCGTGCTTTATTGCTCAAAGCCTATGGTTATGACACCAAAGTCTTTGAATTTGTGGCATTGGAACATACCAGTAAAAATAAGATGATTCTGGCCACCAAGCGTCAAGATTGCCAAGCGCCGGATCAGCAGGTTTTGGCGCAAATTCAGGCCTTGAAACAGATGTATGGCATTCAGAAGCATTCCTTGGAATTGCTGCTCAAGGATCAATGGGATCAGCAGGACATTGGCTGCAAGTGCTGAGGAATGAGAATGAGCCAATTTAAGATTGTGTCGGGATCATGGGCTGCCTTGCAGCAGGAGATTAAGCCGATTCGGGATGCGGTGTTTATTCAGGAACAGCAGATTGCCCCGGAAGATGAATGGGATGCAGAAGACGCCGTATCCCAGCAATTTGCGGTTTATGATCAGCATCGGCCCATTGCGACTGCGCGATTATTGCAAAATAACAGCATTGGGCGCGTAGCGGTATTGAAGTCACACCGCGGTTTGGGCATTGGCAAATTACTGATGCAAGCCATTATCCAGCAGGCGAAATCTGAACAGCGTGAATTTTTAAAGCTGTCATCGCAAGTGCATGCCATTCAGTTTTATGCCAGTTTGGGTTTTCAGGTGCAGGGTGAGGAATATCTAGACTGCGGTATTCCACATATTGAGATGTATTTGAAGCTTTAATCATCCGCTTATCACAGTAGCTAAGCGTCAGTTAGATGGTGCTGTAGTGATTGGGCGATCAGATCAATGGTGATACGGATGCGTAAGGGCAAAAAATGTGAATGTTTCCAGACGATTTGAATGGGATAGTCGCCACTTGAATGATCTGTCAGCAAGCGCTTCAACCGCCCAGATTGCAGATAAGGCTGAATCAGCCATGATGGAAGCCAGCTGATTCCGCCATCCATTAAAGTGTAGTCCAAAATAGCCTGCATATCGTCCATCTGGACGCTGCCATTTGGCCTGTATCTTATGGTTTCCAAATGAGGATCTTTAAATTGCCAATCTTGAATTTGGCCTGCTTTCGCATAGCGAATCAGTTGCTGCCGATCTAAGTCCCTGAATAATGACGGGGCGCCATGCTGTTCTAAATATTGCGGTGTGGCGCACAGCCACATGGCATGCTGGCCAAGCTTTTTTGCAATCAGCTGGCTGCTGTCGTCCAGATGGCCGATTCGAATGGCGATATCAAAATTCTCTTCAATTAAATCGACCCGCCGGTCATTAAAAGACAGTTCTATATTTAATTCAGGATGCTGTTCAGACAAGGTTTTCAGTATCGGCACAATAAATTTTTGACCGAATAACATAGGCATGGAGAGGCGTAACGATCCTCGAATATATTGACTGTTGCTGTCCAGCAGATTTTCGGCGGTCATCAGTTCTTGTACTGCTCGCTGGCTGTATTCATAAAGTACTGCGCCTTCGCAGGTCAAAGCCACATGGCGGGTATTGCGGGTAAGCAGCACAGCGCCCATTTGCTGTTCCAGCTTGGCGACCATTTTACTGACCGCAGAACGGGTGAGATGCAGTTTCTCTGCTGCTTGCACAAAACTGCCCAATTCAGCCACAGTCATAAAGGCATTCAGGCTTTTCAGATCCGTGAGACGCATGATTTTGTTTCCAAAATGGAATCAATATGATGATTTATTATCGCTTTTGCATCTAATTTAGCAATGCTAATCTTGTGTTCAATTCGGAGAGTGAGCCAGATCATGAGTCAAATTTTGGTGCTTAAATCCAGTTTTATGCACAATCAATCCATAAGTAATCAGTTGATAGATGCCTATTTGCAGAAGCGTCAGCGGCAGGGCTGTAAAGATCAGGTGATTGAACATGACTTGGCTGCGGTGCATTTGCCAGTATTGGACTTAGAGCTGTTTCAGGCTTTGCGCGGCGAAGTGAATGAAAGACCTGAGATTAAGCGCGCTGTTGCCTTGTCGGATCAATTTATTCAGGAGCTTCGGCACTGTGATTTATTGCTGATTGCTGCGCCGATGTATAACTTGAATGTGCCGACTCAGCTGAAAAACTGGTTTGATTTGATTGCGCGGGCACGCATCACTTTTCAATATACTGAAACAGCGCCTGTGGGATTAATTCAAGGAGTTAAGGCAGCTGTTTTCAGTTCAAGAGGCGGTATCCATCAAGGTTTAGCAACTGATGCCGTCACATCTTATTTGACTGCTGTATTGGGGCTAGTTGGTATTGATGATGTTGATTTTATTTATGCAGAAGGCACTGATCTGCAGCCGCATGGTAAAGCTAAAGCAGTGGAGTCTGCTATGCAGCAAATGAAGATATCTTTGTTAAAACAAAAAAGCGTCTCCTGCTGTTGATCAAGGGCTAAAAGTAAAAAGCACTGAATGAACAGTGCTTTTAATAGATTTTATTTACAGCTTAGTGAGCATGGCTAGGCGCAGTTTCGTGCTGCATATCATCCATATGCGCATGTTCACCTTCAGTCATGTTCATATCCGCTGCTGACTGTTTTTGAGCTGCTTCACGGGCTTCTTTCTGCTGCTGTGCTTCAGCCATTTGTTCCTGAGTCATTGCAGGCGCATTCTTGAAAGCATGCTGCTGAGTATTGTCTTTCTTCTGCTGACTTGGCATATAGTCTGGCTCATTGCTGACAGCCAGCCAAAAGAAACCCATAAATAATGCACCCAAAATACAGGCAATAATCAGCGCTTTCCAGCCCCAAGGAGATTTTTCAGGAGAAGAATGGTCTGTCATAACAGCATACTCAATCGGATAAAAAGAATTCTAAAATTTGTTACTTTATAACATGAATTGGCGCATGATGGGGGAATAATCAGATAACCATGATTTTTTTATGGTTTTTACTTAGCCCTTGAATACAGTGCGCATTTTACTAGTGCATCAAGCGGGAACCTTCTAAGAAAATGCCGCTGCAGGCAAACCCAGCCATCATGAGCGCTGTTCCTCTGAGCAAAATGCGCAGGGCGCTTGGACTGCGCAGCAAATCCTTCATTTTGACCGCACTGAAGATATACAGGTTGCCGGCAGCCAATAAGGTCACAATGGTCAGCAGCACAACTGCGCTCAGTACCGCAGGCTGCAGTGCAGCCGTGCCTAAAATGGACGGAACCAGCGCCAAATAAAAGGAAATGGTTTTGGGATTGGCCAGTGTGATCAGCAAGCCTTCTTTATAGCTGGATGATTGGTTGGAAGATTCCTCCTGCATATTAAAGAACAGCGCTGTATTCCAAAAACGGTAAGCCAAATACAGCAGGTAGGCGCATGCGCAGAGGATCAGCGCTGATGCAAATATGCTGTTTAATGCATGTCCCAGCCAGCTGAGTCCAGATAAAACCAGCATCAGATAGAGAAGGTCTCCAGTGACCAGTCCAGCCAGCATTTTGAGGCCATGGCTTGAGCCGCGGCTCAGGGTTTTAAACAGCAGCCCAGTCATGCCGGGCCCGGGAATGAGCGCCGCCAGCGCTAAAGTAAACGTATAGCTGCCGAGCGGCATCAGTAAATTCATGGGCTTTATTCCAGTGTGCAAACAGTCCTATTGTTCGGCAAACAGACAGGTGGAATTGATCTATTTATTTCAAAATTTAATGCTTTTAGGGTATAAATTATTTATAAATTAAATAAAAAAGGCAGGTTGTTCCCTAAATGAAATTAGACCGTACTGATGAAAAAATACTGCGCCTTTTACAGCAGGATTCCCGCGCCAGCAATCAGCAGCTGTCTGAGCAGATCGGCATGTCAGCTTCACCGTGCTGGCGCAGAGTCAAGCGCTTGGAAGATGAACAGGTGATCCGCGGTTATGGCGTCTTGCTTGACCGCAAGAAACTAGGCCTAGGCGTCATGGTGTTTATTCGCGTCAGCATTGACAGCCATAGTGAAGCCGAAGCGCGGAAATTTGAGGAAAAAGTTGCTGAGCTGGAGAATGTGGTGGCATGTTACAGCGTGGGCGGAGACGCTGACTTTTTGCTGCAGGTGGTGTCGCTTGATTTAGATACTTATGCAGAGTTTTCGATGTCGGTGATTCGGCGTTTGCCGGGCATTAAGGAAATGCAAAGCATGTTTATTTTAAAAGAGCTGAAACCGTTTGCGGGTTTCCCCGTCAAGCAAAATAAGTTTTAAATCATTCAAATGCTTTAGCGTTTTAAGTATAGTCCCGTGTTCTTTTTATGCTGATTTACGGGAACGGCGCAGACATTTTTTCTAAGAATCAAATATAAAAAAAAAAGGAGCCGCGGCTCCTTCTTGAATCTGATTTTGAATGCGGAGATTCGGGATTAAATCAGCTCGGCTTTACTGATTTTGTCTTTGAGCAATTGCGGCGCTTTAAAGCGTTCGCCGTATTTCGCTTCAAGCGTATTGGCGCGGACCAAAGCTTTTTCTAAACCGTATTGATTCAGGAACTGCAAAGCGCCGCCTGTCCAAGGCGCGAAGCCAATGCCGAAGATTGAACCGACATTGCCATCGACAGTTGACTCTAAAACACCCTCTTCAAGACAGCGCAAAGTATCCAGCGACTGTACAAACAGGAAGCGGTCAATCATTTCCTGTTCTGAAATGTCATTGTCTTTCTGCCATTTGCTTAAGCCATCCCAAAGATGCTTTTTGCCGCCTTCAGGATAGTCATAAAAACCTGCGCCGGCAGCTTTGCCTTTGCGGCCAAATTGATGAATCATGCTTTGAATCACGTCATCAGCACCTGAGCGCGGCAGGTCTTTGCCTTCAGCTTGCAGGGCCTTACGGGTCTCGTTTGCCACATGCTCTGAAAGCGTCAGTGAAACTTCATCCTGAATCGCCAACGGGCCAACCGGCATGCCGGCTTTCAGCGCCGCCATTTCAATGCGCGCTGGATGCACACCTTCAGACAGCAGACGCAAGCCTTCCTGTACAAAGGTGCCGAACACGCGGCTGGTAAAGAAACCACGGCTGTCATTCACTACAATTGGGGTTTTGCCAATTTGCTGAACATAGTCATAGGCTTTGGCCAGTGTTTCAGCAGAGGTATTTTTGCCTTTAATAATTTCCACCAGCTGCATTTTATCCACTGGGCTGAAGAAATGCAGGCCAATAAATTTAGCTTGATTTTTCGATGCCTGTGCTAGTCCTGAAATGGGTAAAGTAGAAGTATTCGAAGCGAAAATACCACTTGCGGTCAGATGCGCTTCAGCTTCTTGAGTGACTTTGGCTTTCAGTTCCTGATTTTCAAATACCGCTTCAATCATCAGGTCACAGCCTTGCAAATCGACAGCATCTGCAGTGGCATGGATGAGCGCTAAAACTTGATCACGTTTTTCTGCGCTTAAACGGCCTTGCGATACTTTCTTATCCAGCAGCTTTTGGCTATAGGCTTTGCCTTTTTCTGCAGCTTCGACAGACACATCTTTGAGCACCACAGCAATGCCTTTAGACGCTGTGGCATAAGCAATGCCTGCACCCATCATGCCTGCACCTAAAATTCCCACTTTTGATGCTGTCCATTTCGCGACATCTTTCGGACGGCTGGCGCCAGATTTAATGGCATTGAGGCCATGCCAGAAGGTGCCGATCATATTTTTAGAAATTTGGCCGGTCGCCAGATAAGTGAAGTAGCGCGATTCAATCGTGAGCGCGGTATCGACATCGACCTGAGCGCCTTCAACCGCGGCAGCCATAATCGCTTCAGGCGCAGGGTAACAGCCTTTGGTTTTATCACGCAGCATCGCGGGGGCAATCGCCAGCATTTGCGCGACCGCTGGAGTGGAGGGTGTGCCGCCTGGAATTTTGTAACCTTTCACATCAAAGGGCTGCTGCGATTTAGGATTGGCTTTGACCCAAGCTATGGCTTTGTCCAGCAGCTCTTGTTCAGATTCGGCAATGTCATGAATCAGTCCAAGCGATTTGGCTTTATCGACAGCAAACTGTTTGCCTTCCATTAATAGAGGGAAGGCATTCTGCAAACCGAGCAAACGCACTATGCGCACAATGCCGCCGCCGCCCGGCAGCAGGCCTAAAGTTACTTCAGGCAGGCCAAATTTCGCCTTGGCATCATTTAAAGCGACACGGTAATGACAGCCCAGCGCCAGCTCCCAGCCGCCGCCTAACGCCGTGCCATTCAGTGCCGCCGCTACGGGGATGCCACGGGTTTCGATATAGCGCAGTTTGGACTTCATATCTTCAATCATGTTGAAGAATTCAGTTGCATGTTCTGGCGTGGCTTGAATCAGTTCATCGAGGTCACCGCCGGCAAAGAAGGTTTTTTTCGCAGAACGGAAAATGATGCCTGCAATGTTGTCATCAGCTTGCAGTTTTTCTACCGTTTCTGCCAAGGCTGCGCGGAAGTCGGCATTCATGGTATTGGCAGACTGGTTTGGAGAATCCAGCGTCACAATAACGATATTGTCGGCATTTTTTTCAAATTGAATTGCGCTCATTTTTCTTCTCCTTATACCAATTCAATAATTGTAGCGATGCCCATCCCGCCGCCGACACATAAAGTCGCTAAGCCGCGTTTTTTGCCTTGACGTTCCAGTTCATCCAGCAGCGTGCCCAAGATCATTGCGCCCGTTGCACCGAGTGGATGGCCTAGAGCAATGGCGCCGCCATTCACATTGACCTTGGCAGGATCAACCTTGAGTTCGGTTATAAAGCGCATCACCACAGCGGCAAAGGCTTCATTGACTTCAAACAGGTCAATGTCATCAATCGTCAGGCCTGCTTTGGCTAAGGCTTTGCGGGCAGCTGGCGCAGGGCCGGTCAGCATAATGGTTGGGTCTGTCCCCACCAAAGCCGTTGCTAGCACTTTGGCGCGCGGTTTGAGGCCTTGTTCTTTGACTGCCTTTTCAGAAGCCAGCAGCACTACCGCAGCGCCGTCGACAATGCCCGATGAGTTGCCTGCATGATGTACATGATTGACCATACCGACTTCGGGGTATTTTTGCAGGGCGATGGCATCGAAGCCCATTTGCCCCATCATGGCAAAACTTGGGTTTAACTTGCCTAAGCCTTCTGCTGTCGTGGCCGGTTTAATAAATTCGTCTTTGGCTAAAATGGTCACGCCCGCTTTGTCCTGTACAGATACAACGGAACGGTCAAAGTAGCCATTGGCTTGGGCTGCAGCGGCTTTCTTTTGCGAGCCTGCTGCAAAGGCATCCACATCGGCACGCGTATAGCCGTCAATCGTGGCAATCAGGTCGGCGCCAATCCCTTGCGGAATAAAATCACAGGCCATATTGGTTTCCGGATCCAGCGCCCAAGGGCCGCCGTCAGAACCCATCGGCACGCGGGACATCGACTCGACGCCGCCGGCAACCACGAGATCTTCCCAGCCCGAGCGGACTTTTTGCGCCGCTAAATTCACTGCTTCTAAGCCTGATGCGCAGAATCGGTTAATCTGCACGCCGGCGACATCATTGTCCCAGCCGGCAGCAATAGCTGCGGTTTTGGCAATATCGGCCCCTTGGTCACCAATCGGAGTGACACAGCCCAAAACAATGTCATCGACTGCAGCGGTATCAAATTGATGGCGGTCTTTGAGCTCATTGAGCAGCCCCGTTAATAAACTGATGGGTTTTACTTCATGCAATGAACCGTCTTTTTTCCCTTTGCCGCGCGGTGTGCGGATGGCGTCAATGATGTAAGCCTCACTCATAATTTATCCTTAATTGCTGCATTAAAATTTTTATGTGCTTTTGAGTGTAATGATTAATTAGCGAAGTGCAATGACGAGAACGGCTCAGATCACTTGAGGTTTTTTGCCACTTTTATCCTGAGCAGATGGCCTAACTAAAATAAAGTGCAGAGATCTCAACAAATGATGTTTTAAGCCTCTTTTGATGCGCGTGCTAAGCTATGCCGAATGGAAAAGGGCGATAAGCATGAAAAATATACGGGGTAAAGCGGTGTGTTTATTTCAACACCGCGGACGCGTACTTTTAACTCAAGGTTTTGATTCTGTAAAGAATGAGCATTATTTAATGCCGATTGGCGGCGGTATAGAATTTGGAGAGCTTGCAGTTGATGCAATTCGGCGGGAAGTGCGGGAAGAAATTCAGCAAGAGATTCATCATGTGCAGCAGCTTCAGGTGCTGGAGAATATTTTCAGTTTTGATGGGCAGCAGGGGCATGAGATTGTATTTGTGTATGCTGCCGAATTTTCCGACCGTCACGTTTATGCAATGCAGGAGATTATGGGCCAAGAGTCGGATGGTTCCGTATATCAAGCTGCATGGTACAGTGCGCAAGAGCTGGAGGTATTGAAACTGCCAATTTATCCGCAAGGCATAGAGTCTTTGTTGTTTCAGCCTTTGCCATGCGGCCTGGCGCTAAACAGCTGAAAAGGCATAAAAAAGCCCAAGCATGTTGCTTGGGCGAGGATAGTTGTTCTGTAAAAAAACTATCTTCAGTGGATAAGTCAAAAATTATCCACAGTTTGGCTTAATGATAACCGTGTAATTGACGGTATAGGCCTGGGGTTACCCCAGTCCATTTTTTAAATGCGCGGTGGAAGGTGCTGGTTTCACTGAAACCGACTTGCTGCGCCACATCTTCCAGAGTTAATGCTGGATTGAGTAATAAATGAATGGCGGCATCCCGGCGCAAGGCGTCTTTCACGCCTTGATAGCTTTTGCCTTCAGCAGCCAAGCGGCGGCGCAAGGTTTGCGGTGAAAGATACAGCATCGATGCAACATCATTCAGTGTCGGCATTTCTTCACCAATTTGGCTCTTTAGCACTTCGCGGATGCGAGACGTTAAAGAATTGGTGTTTTTAAATTTCACCAGCAATTGCGCAGGCGCCGCCTTTAAGAATTCTTCCAGAGATTCTTCATTTTGGCGAATCGGCAGATCTAAATAATCCGCTGCAAAAGTAATTTCGGTACGCGGCGCATCAAACTGCATCACGGGTGCAAAAAACAGCGCATCATATTCGTCGGCATGCTCTGGACGGCTGTAGCCGAAATGCACACGCTCCAGCGGCAAGCGGCGTTCAATCAGCCAAGACGCTAAGCCATGCCAAATCATCAGCATGCTTTCTGTAATGAAATGATCCGGGTCCATGGATTTTGGAATTAAGGGCACTAAGCGCGCTTCGTGCTTATCGCGCTCCAGTGAAACAGACCATTCATCGCCAAATAATTTATAAAATTGCGAGGAAAGCTCCAGTGCATCACCTAATGTTTTTGCATGAATAATCAACTGGCACATAATGGCAAAAGTGCCCAAACGGCGCGGCTGAATATCAAAACCGACGTGTTCATCCTGCGTCACCATCCACAGCATTTTAATGAAGCGGGTGTACTGTTCAGGTGAAATACGCGCTTTAGGCTGACGCAGAAGCTCTGCCTCGATGCCAACGTGAGACAATAAAGTTTCGACATCCATGCCAAGGCGCTTTACACCAGACAGGGCGGCGTTGACGAAATGGATACTGATCGTATCGCGACTCATGTTAATTCCTTCAGTCTCTTTAATGTTCACTATTGCTTGACCTAAATGACGCTAAAAAATGTATGTATGGCAATTTACAACAGTAAATTTACCATTTTTACATGTTAAATTGCCGAAACTATCAAGGTAAATGGCTGAACATGACATTGTGTTGACTCTTTTATATTTCTAATATGCCTGAAAATGCAACATAAATAGAGTAAAAACCCAATGAATTATCCGCTAAATGGTTTGAAAGTCCTTGATTTTTCCACTCTGCTGCCAGGTCCATTCGCCACAATGTATTTGGCGGATATGGGCGCCGAAGTTGTGCATATTGAATCACCTACACGTCCCGATCTTGTACGCCTGATGCCGCCGTATTCCAATGGGCAGGCCGCATCGCACAATTACTTAAACCGCAATAAGCGGTCCGTGGCTTTGGATTTAAAAGATCCTGACAGTATTGCATTGCTGAAATCTAAAATTTCTGAATACGACATTGTTGTTGAGCAATTCAGGCCAGGGGTCATGCAGCGCTTAGGTTTGGATTATCAAACACTTGCCGAAATTCATCCGCAATTAATTTACTGCTCGGTGACCGGCTACGGTCAAACCGGCAGCTATAAAGACCGCGCCGGGCATGACATTAATTATCTGGCGCTATCGGGCATTGCTGGCCATAGCGGCCGTCAGGACAGCGGGCCGCCTCCGCTGGGCATTCAGGTTGCCGATGTTGCCGGCGGTTCGCTGCATGCCGTGATTGCTATTTTGAGCGCAGTCATTGAGCGCAGCCAAAGCGGTCAAGGCCAGTATATTGATATCTCCATGACAGATTGCGCCGTAGCCTTAAACAATATGGCAGCAGCTGCGGAAATCGCAGGCAATGAACGGCAGCAGCCTGAGCATTCACATTTAAATGGCGGCACATTTTATGATTATTACCAAACCCGCGATGGGCGCTATGTATCCATCGGCAGTTTAGAACCGCAATTTATGCTGGGTTTGGCGCAGATTTTAGAGCTTCCGATCGTGGCTGAAAAAGGCGCATCCTTTGCTCCAGAAGACCGAACAGCCGTAAAGCGGGCGCTTCAGGAAAAGATGCTGACTAAAGATTTTTCTGAATGGAATGAATTGTTTAGCACACAGGATGTATGTGTTGAGCCAGTACTCAGTTTGCATGAGGCTTTGCATTCCGCGCTTGCGGATGAGCGGGACTGGCTGGTTTCTGTGCCGCTGCAAGCGGGGAGTACAAAAAACGAACAACAATTAGCTTGTCCGATTAAGTTTTCACGATCAAAAATAAGGTACGAATTTATAGGAAAATCATTAGGCTGTGATTTATTGTAAAATCTCTTATTATGATAATTGCTGTGGCTTAGTGGCTTTGAGATAATAAAAAAGCATGCGATTTTATACGGGTTAAGCGTATTGTTCACATGAGTAAAAAATATAAAAGGTCACCAATTATGAATAAATTAAGAAACAGTTGGTGTTTTTGTCTCAGCCTTTGCGCCTTAAGTCTAGGAGTGCAAAGTGTTTCTGCTGCCGAAGCTTTCAGCGCTGAAAGCCCTTGGATGTTTGGCGATTGGAATGGCCAGCGGAGTGATTTGCAGCAAAAAGGCTATGATTTCAGCTTCGGATATACTGGAGAAATGGCCACATTGCTGGATGCAAAATATTCATCCAGCCATGGCACTGAATATGCCGATCAATTCGCGATTGGCGCTCATCTGGATTTAGAAAAAATTCTCGGCTGGCAAGACACTGAAGCGCAAATCACCGTGACGGAGCGTAACGGCCATTCATTATCGCAAACTTCTGATGCGCTGAACGGGCATTTAAGCTCAGTTCAAGAAGTGTGGGGCCGCGGTCAAACTTGGCGCTTAACTGATTTTTGGATCAAGAAAAAATTCCTCGATCAAAAACTGGATGTAAAGGCCGGCCGGTTTGGTGAAGGCGAGGACTTCAACAGCTTTGACTGTGATTTTCAAAATTTGGCGCTCTGCGGTTCGCAAGTCGGCAACTGGGCCGGTGATCAATGGTACAACTGGCCCGTCAGCCAATGGGCGGCTCGGGTGAAATACAGCATCCGACCAGATTTATTTGCGCAAGTGGGAGTGTATGAATACAACCCTGAAAATCTGGAGCGCGGTAAAGGCTGGAACTTAAGCACCGATGGCTCACATGGCGCAATTATTCCGGCAGAAGTGGTTTGGTCGCCTAAAGCCGGCGCTGCAGCGCTTCCCGGTGAATACCGCGCCGGCTATTACTACAGCACGGCGGATGCAGATGTCATTCACAGCGCTGTCAATGCACAAGATCATCATCAAGGCGGCTGGATTGTCGCGAAGCAGCAGCTGACTGCGCATAAAGATGATGCGTCACGCGGTTTAAGCGGTTTCGCTAACTTGACTGTGCATGATGCTGATACCAACAGCGTCAGGGATATGCAAAATATAGGCTTGGTTTACAAAGGCGCTTTCGATGCCCGCCCGCAGGATGAAATAGCCATTGGATTTGGGCGCGTCAGTATTAATGATGATGTGAATGACGCCAATATTTCCAATAACACAGTCGATGCGCGCGGCCTGCAAAGTGAAGAATACGATGCCGAAATTTATTATGGCATTCATGCAGCCCATTGGCTGACAGTGCGCCCCAATATTCAATATATCCGCCATGTTGGCGCGTATAAAAATGGTGAAAATGCATGGGTCGGCGGAATTAAATTCCAGACCGCATTTTAGTTTCTAGATCCGTAAGTATTTGCCAGGCATCATCGGCAAATACTGGATTCATTTGACTTGAAAACAATAAAGCTGTTCATGCTCAGCATTTTGAGCTGTGGGCTGAAATGGCTTGGCAGATACTTAAAATCTAAAAACTATTCAGGCGCTCATCCTGTTCTAAGAAGGGATGAGCTTAAAAAGAATCTAAGAAAAAGGTGGCTTATATGGGTACTCCGTCTTCTGGTTCAGGATTTAAAACTTTCACCGCGGGCATAGCCGCGCTGTTTGGTTTGATTCTGCTGATAGGAGGGATATACCTTGCAGTGCTGGGCGGGTCTTGGTACTACATCATTGCAGGTTTACTCTTCATTGCGACTGCAGTTTTGCTGCAGAAATTAAAAAGTTCAGCATTGATTGTCTATGCGGCATTGGTTTTAGGAACCGTTGTCTGGGGCTTATGGGAAGTCGGTTCGGACTTTTTCGCTCTGGCGCCGCGCCTTGATATTTTAGGTGTATTTGGCTTGTGGCTGCTGATTCCAGCAGTCACCCGCGGTTTTGACCATAGCAAAGGCGCAAAAATAGCGCTGACAGGCTCATTGGCGATTACCATTGCTGTGATGATCTATTCTGTATTTAACGATCCTCAGGAAATCCGCGGTGAGTTAAGCACCAAACAGCCTGCCGTTTCGCAGCCGATTCCAGGTGTTGCTGATGAAGACTGGCCGGCGTATGGCCGTACGCAGTCAGGTTTGCGTTATTCTCCATTAAAGCAAATTAACTCGGATAACGTCAAAAATCTTGAAGTGGCTTGGGAATATCATACGGGCGAATTTAAAACGGAGAATGATTCTGGTGAGACCACCAATCAGGTGACGCCAATTAAAGTGGGCGACAACATGTACATCTGTACAACCCACCAAAAATTGACTGCGCTTGATCCAGTGACCGGTAAGGCGAAATGGACCTTTGATCCGAAGCTGAAAGCCGATAATACCTATCAGCATTTAACTTGCCGCGGCGTTTCTTACTATGATGCAAACAACACCGCAGGTTTTGAAGCCAGTTTGGCGGCTAAAAAAACGGCTTCTGCTGAATGCCCTCAAAAAGTCATTCTTCCGGTTAATGACGGCCGTTTAGTTGCGGTGAATCCAAATACTGGCAAGCCATGTTCAGACTTCGGACATAGCGGTGAAGTGGATCTGCAAAAAGATATGCCATTCCCTTATCCTGGCGGCTATATCCCGACCTCTCCGCCCGTAGTGACAGGGACCACCATTATTATTGGCGGCTCAACCACCGATAACTATTCTACCGAAGAGCCATCCGGTGTCATCCGCGGCTATGATGTCAATACCGGCGAACTGCTTTGGGTCTTTGATACCGGTGCTGAGGATTCGAATGCGATTCCGGCGCCGGGTCAAAAATTTGTGCATAATTCACCTAATGCATGGGCGCCTTTGGCTTATGATGCCAAACTGGATATCGTGTATGTGCCAACCGGTGTCGGCACACCGGATATCTGGGGCGGTAACCGCACTGAATTGGATGAGCGCTATGCCAACTCAATGCTGGCACTGAATGCAACCACAGGGAAGCTGATCTGGAATTTCCAAACCACCCATCATGATTTATGGGATATGGATGTGCCGTCACAGCCGACTTTAGCGGACATTAAAGATAAATCAGGCAATATGGTTCCTGCGATCTACGTGTTGACTAAAACAGGCAACGCCTTTGTTTTAGACCGCCGTACAGGTAAAGCGGTTGTCCCGATTACCGAGCGTCCAGTACCGCAAACGGTAAAACGCGGTCCGCAAACTAAAGGCGAGCGCTATTCTCCAACACAGCCATTCTCAGATTTTGATATGGCGCCGAAAGACAAATTGACAGATAAGCAAATGTGGGGCGCAACCATGTTTGACCAAATGATCTGCCGAGTGTCATTCAAAAAACTGAACTATGACGGCATTTATACACCGCCTTCAGAAAACGGCACATTGGTGTTTCCAGGCAACTTAGGCGTATTTGAATGGGGCGGCATGTCTGTAAATCCAGACCGTCAAATCGCAGTGATGAATCCAATTGGCCTGCCATTTGTATCTAGGCTTATTCCTGAAGATCCAAACCGGCCTAAAACGGCCAAAGGCGCAGGTACCGAAGCTGGCGTGCAGCCGATGTACGGCGTGCCTTATGGTGTTGAAATCAGCGCATTCTTGTCTCCGTTTGGCTTGCCATGCAAACAGCCTGCTTGGGGCTATGTTGCGGGGGTCGATTTGAATACCCATGAAACGGCATGGAAACGACGCATCGGCACGATCCGTGACAGTATGCCAGGCATTCCATTGCCTCCATTTAAAATGGGTGTGCCAATGCTTGGCGGCTCAATCTCAACTGCGGGCAACGTAATGTTCATTGGCGCCACTCAGGATAACTATATCCGCGCGATCAATGTGACCAATGGTGATGAGCTGTGGAAAGGCCGTTTGCCGGCTGGCGGTCAAGCGACGCCAATGACTTATGAAGCCAACGGCAAACAGTATGTCGTGATTATGGCAGGCGGTCACGGTTCATTCGGCACCAAAATGGGCGATTCAATTGTGGCCTATGCATTGCCGGATAAAAAATAAGCATTGAACTCATGTTGAAAAAAGCCTGATTCGTCAGGCTTTTTTGTTATGAAAAAAAATGCTAAAGAATGAATAAAATAATCAATATTGATAAAAATAGAATGAAAAGAGCCGAAAGGCTTTATATCAGTGAAATCTCTATATCCTTATCAATAAAACCGCTATGAAATATGTAAAAAACGCATTTTCTTGATAGATCAAATCTCGTTATGCTGTGCATCGTTATAATAGAAATTACTAGCTGTACGCCATGTATTTATATACTGATTTTGACCAGCAACTGGTTAATGAACGTGTTGCACAGTTCCGCGATCAAACGGAACGTTATTTAGCAGGAAAATTGACGGAAGATGAATACCGTCCACTGCGCCTTCAAAATGGTTTATATGTTCAGCGCTATGCGCCGATGCTGCGTATTGCAGTGCCTTATGGCCTAATGAATTCACAGCAGCTGCGTAAAGTTGCATCGCTGGCAAAAGACTATGACCGCGGTTATGCGCACGTATCTACGCGTCAAAATATTCAGTTTAACTGGCCAGCACTGGAAAATGTACCTGATATGCTGCAAGAGCTTGCATCGGTTCAAATGCATGCGATCCAAACTTCAGGCAACTGTATCCGCAACACCACGACTGACCAATATGCGGGTGTGGTTGCAGGTGAAATTGCCGATCCGCGTCCGACATGTGAATTGATCCGTCAGTGGTCTACATTCCACCCAGAATTCGCGTTCCTGCCGCGTAAATTCAAAATCGCTGTATCAGCGCTTGAAGAAATTGACCGTGCAGCAACCTCATTCCACGATATCGGTGTTTACATCGTGCGTAATGAAGCTGGCGAAATGGGCTATAAAATTAAAGTCGGCGGCGGCTTAGGCCGTACGCCAGTGATCGGCAGCTTTATCCGTGATTTCTTGCCGCGTGAAGATTTAATCGCATATTTAGAAGCGGTGCTTCGCGTCTATAACTTGCATGGCCGCCGCGACAACAAATACAAAGCGCGCATCAAAATTTTAGTGAAAGCGTTAACGCCTGCGGTATTTGCCGAAAAAGTCGAAGCTGAATTTGCGCATACCATCAAAACTTTAAAAATTGATGCCGATACCTTGAAGAAAATGGATGAAAACTTCACGCCATTTGATTATCAAAATTATGCAGACGAAGACTTTGCTGCGCAGTTTGCGGCTGAGCCGAAATTCAAGCAATGGTTCAATATCAATACCAATGCGCACAAAGTTTCAGGCTACCGCATTGTTACGATTTCTTTGAAACGCGCAGGTGTTGCGCCAGGCGACATGACGGTTGAAGAAATGAACCTGATTGCGGACCTTGCAGATAAATACACTTTTGGCGAATTGCGCACCACGCATGAACAGAATATTTCTCTGGTGGATGTGCCGCAGAAAGACCTGTTTGAATTGTGGCAAATTCTTGAAAAGAACAACCTTGCCCGCGCGCATATTGGTTTCATTACCGACATTATCTGCTGCCCAGGCGGTGATTTCTGCTCATTGGCGAATGCAAAATCGATTCCAATTTCGGAAGCGATTTCACGCCGTTTTGATGATTTGGATACGGTCTACAACCTTGGCCACATTGACCTGAATATCTCAGGCTGCATGAATGCCTGCGGCCATCACCATGTTGGCAATATCGGTATTTTAGGCGTCGATAAAAAAGGCGCTGAGTTTTACCAAATCACTTTGGGCGGCAATGCAGACCATGATGCATCGATTGGCGACATCTTAGGGCCATCTTTCGCAGCTGAAGTGGTTCCAGACATCATTGAAGAAATCCTGAACACGTATTTAGATTTGCGTACGGAAGGCGAAGAGTTTATTGAAACTTACCGCCGTGTCGGCATTCAGCCATTTAAGGAGCGCGCATATGCTTAATACAGCACTTCCAGTCCTTTCTAAAGACGGCTCTGTTGCAGACAATACTTATCAAGTAATTGGTGAAGATGGCACGCTGCCGCAAGGCGATGTGGTATTAACAGTTGAGCAATTGGATCAATTGGCGAATGTGTCTGGTAAAAAAGGCCTGTTCGTCACTGTTGATACTTCACCTGAAGATCATCAGTTCCCGTTAGATCAGCTAGATTCCATCTTCATTGACTTTGCTGGCTTCAATGATGGCCGCGGCTATTCATTTGCAGCGCTGTTACGCCGTCAAGGCTACCAAGGTGAGCTTCGCGCAACAGGTGATGTATTCAAAGATGTATTGAATTACATGAAGCGTTCTGGTTTTGATTCTTTTGTAGTGAAAGAAGGCAAGGACATCCAGGAAGCGGCCGCTGGATTGGGTGACTTTACCAACCCTTACCAGGCTTCGACTGCTGTGCCTCAAGCGCATTATCAAACGGGTGCTTAAGCATAAAAGCTGAGTACAAAAAAAGCCTCCATCAGGAGGCTTTTTATTTTGTGAAATCAGCGTTCTTCCAGCTGGCAGTTGATCATCCATTTAATGCCGAATTGATCGGTAAATGCGCCGTACAGTGCGCCCCAAAAAGTCTTGTCGAGCGGCATTTCTATCGAACCGCCTTTTGACAGCGCATCAAACAGCTGCTTCGCTTTATCTTGTTCACTGCTGTCTAAATTGATCGAAATATAGTGATTGGTGCCCACGGTAAAGGGCTGGTTGGTTTGAGCGCAGAACTGATCATTGACGTCTGATGCCATCAGCACGGTACATTCATTAATCGGCAGGGAGACATGCATAATCTTCTGCTTATCATCATCAGAGAGGGATACGCCTTCTTGGGCGGGCATGTCGCCATAACGCATCAGCGCGGAAAATTCTCCGCCAAACACGGATTTATAAAAGTTAAAGGCGGCTTCAGTATTGCCTTTGAAGTTCAGATAGTGATTCAGCTGCATGGTGAACATCCATTTTTGTTATTTTTCACTTCAATTCTAGGACGATTTTCTGAACTTTAAATGGTGAATCTATTAAAAAATGTAAGCATAAAAAAGTCCCTCTGTGAGAGGGACTTTCAGTCCCCCTCCTTTATTAAAGGAGAGGTAGGGGAAGGATTTAGGAATAATCCCTCTAAATCTCTCTTTGCTAAGAGAGATAATAAAGCATTAAAGCACCTCAATCGCCACTGCAGTCGCTTCACCGCCGCCGATGCATAGCGCAGCGATGCCTTTTTTGCCGCCAGTGCGCTTAAGCGCATGAATCAGCGTCAAGATAATGCGTGAACCTGTCGAACCGACTGGGTGGCCCAATGCGCAAGCGCCGCCATTGATGTTGACTTTGTCAGCATCTAACTTAAATTCGTCCATTGGGCACATGGTAACCATAGCAAAGGCTTCGTTAATTTCCCAAAGATCGACATCTTGTGCATTCCAGCCAGTTTGAGTTAACACTTTTTGAATCGCGCCCACCGGTGCAATGGTAAACTCAGAAGGGTGCTGCGAGTTAGAGGCATAAGCTACAATTTTAGCCAATGGCGTTAAACCTTTAGCGGCTGCATGCTCAGCAGAGGTTAACACTAAAGCCGAAGCGCCGTCTGAAATTGAACTGGCGTTGGCTGCCGTAATGGTGCCGTCTTTGGCAAAAGCAGGGCGCAGAGTCGGAATTTTGTCGATGTTGGCATTGAACGGCTGTTCATCTTTATCGACAACGACATCGCCTTTACGCGAAGAAACAGTTACAGGCGCGATTTCATCGGCGAAATAGCCTTCTGTAATCGCGGCTTGCGCGCGTTTTAAAGAGCGGATGGCAAAATCATCCATTTGTTCGCGGGTATAGCCTTTGGTATTTGCCATATCTTGTGCAAAAGAACCCATTAAACGGCCTGTTTCAGCATCTTCCAGACCATCTAAGAACATATGATCTTTAATTTCGCCATGGCCCATGCGGTAGCCTGCACGGGCTTTGGTTAATACATAAGGCGCATTGGTCATAGACTCCATGCCGCCGGCAACCGCAATAGAGGCGGAACCTGCTTTAATCATATCGGCTGCCTGCATGACGGCTTTCATGCCTGAACCGCACAGCTTATTAATGGTGACTGCGCCTGTAGAATCTGGCAGGCCAGCCAGACGCATCGCCTGGCGCGCTGGGCCCTGTTTTAAGCCGGCAGGAAGGACACAGCCCATAATGACTTCTTCAACATCGTTCGGCTGCAAGCCTGCACGAGAAACAGCTTCTTTAATTGCCGCGGCGCCTAATTGAGGCGCTGTTAAACCAGAAAGGCTGCCTTGAAAACCGCCCATAGCCGTACGTGCGCCATTTACAATTACGATGTCCGTCATTGTTATTTCTCCTAAATTTTTTAATTAAAAAATATCCTAACCCGAGCAGTATATTGAAAAATCTCACAGAATAAAGCGCAATTGGTGTGCAGAATGAAACCCATGAGTTCTAGCAGGCACTGATATTTTCAATTCGTGTATGTCCCATTTTACTGAGATTTAATTTTTGATGAGGCAGCCCCATCAATGAGCAGTAATAAAAGCCGCCATTTGAACCAATCGGCAAACCGGATAGGGCTTGAAAGGTAAGGCTGGGGATGCTGAGCGTTCCTTTCCAGTCTAGAGAACCATATTTCAGATCGAGCACTTCGGTTTGTAAAACCTTTTCCGTGCTGTCTACGAGCCGGTTCTTATTGATATCGATAAATACAATGAAGCCGCTGTTCCAGTTTGCAGATTCGCATTGCGTCAATGTTTTGCTTGGGCAAATCACAATATTGGCGCGATGCACAAGCGCTAAATTTTTTGCAGACCTGTTTGCTAAGGTTAATTTGGAAAGAGTTGACTTAACTTCTTGTTCGGCCATGAGTTGTTGAAAATGCGGTAAAGCGATGGCGGTGATGATGGCTAAAACAGCAGTTGCAATGATGAGCTCAAATAATGTGAAGCCATTTTTTATTAGAAGAAACATGAAATTAGACCTGTTGTTATATATTGTTTTTATAAAAATCGTGGTATTAGTAAAGGGTTTTGATGCTGGCTTATACAGAGCAGTTAATTTTATTACTCAAGATTTGATAAAACTGCTAAAATAAAGGCAAGTGACAATAGGCGATTCACAAGAATAAATTGAGTAAAAAATTACCGAATTACAACGGAAATTGTAAGTAATTTTGTCAATAATTTACTTGATTAGATTAATCAAGCACTTGGAAAAAGAATAAAGTGTTTGTATGATTCAACGTGAATAGCTTAAAAATAAAACTGGGGTATTAGAAAGCCTATCTCAGGATAGCCAAATTTATTTAGGCTTAAGCTTGAACAACAATTTTTATCTCTGGAGGATAAATCCATGAAAATGAGTCGTATTGCATTAGCAATGCTCGTAGCTGCTCCTTTAGCAGCTGCAAACGCAGGCGTAACTGTTACTCCATTAATGCTTGGTTACACTTTCCAAGATTCTCAGCACAATAACAGCAATGGTAACCTGACTAATGGTCCAGAGCTTCAAGACGACTTGTTCGTTGGCGCTGCGCTTGGTGTTGAATTAACTCCATGGTTAGGCTTTGAAGCTGAATACAACCAAGTTAAAGGTGATGTTGATCCTCAACAAGGCGAATACAAGCAAACTCAAATCAACGGTAACTTCTATGCTACTTCTGATTTGATCACTAAAAACTACGACAGCAAAATCAAGCCTTACGTATTGCTAGGTGCTGGCCATTACAAATACGAATTTGATAATGCAACTGCTCGTGGTCTTAACGGTGCTTACCGCGGTACTGAAGAAGAAGGTACTTTGGGTAACGCAGGTCTTGGTGCTTTCTGGCGCTTAAACGATGCTTTGTCTCTACGTACTGAAGCTCGCGCGACTTACAACATCGACGAAGATTTCTGGAACTACACTGCTTTGGCAGGTCTTAATGTAGTTCTTGGCGGTCACTTGAAACCAGCTGCTCCAGTGGTAGAAGTTGCTCCTGTAGCTCCAGCTCCTGTAGCTCCAGCTCCACAAGAGTTGACTGAAGATCTGAACATGGAACTTCGTGTGTTCTTTGATACAAACAAATCAAACATCAAAGATCAATACAAGCCAGAAATCGCTAAAGTTGCTGAGAAGTTAGTTGAATATCCAAACGCTACTGCTCGCATCGAAGGCCACACAGATAACACTGGTCCACGCGCATTGAACGAACGTTTGTCATTGGCTCGTGCTAACTCTGTTAAATCTTCACTTGTAAATGAATACAACGTTGACGCATCTCGTTTGACTACTCAAGGTTTCGCTTGGGATCAACCGATTGCTGACAACAACACTAAAGAAGGCCGTGCTATGAACCGTCGTGTATTCGCGACTATCTCTGGCAGCCGTACAGTTGTTGTAGAAGGTCAACAAGCTCAATAATTTATTATTGAACTGATCTAAAAAAGCAGCCGTAAGGCTGCTTTTTTATTGCTTATTATTTTCTAGAATTGTTTTAGCCGTTGTCATTAAACAGGTGATTTGAGCTTAAAGCTGGCTAAATTTTTATGGGGTTTAGTCTCTAACTGCGGGCTTTTTGCTGTGCAGATGATTTTTCAGCATGATTTCATCAATAGGGTGTTTAAACAGTGAAACAAAGCGGCAAACCAAATGCAGATGAGGGCCTTCAGTTATAGGCTTCTCAGCAAATACAGCATGCAGAAGAAGGCGTTGTGATCATACCTTATTGCATTTTTTAGCTCGGCTGGCAATCACTCATGGATTGATGCAATAGATGAACGCGTGATTTGTGTTCTGACGCCATGCCTGCAGTTGTATAAAAGCTTCGGCTGCGCGCCAGAAATAATCTGCCTGCTAACTATTGTTATTGATGATCGAGGCTTTTATTAGCACAATAGCTGAGCCAATCAGTCAGCAGGTTGTGCTCTTACAGAGTGCAGATCGATCATGCTGTACATAAAAAAACAGCCCGAAGACTGTTTTTTATAAGCGCTATGCGTAATCTGGGAATGGGATCACTCGCGGTCAATGTTCATTGGGCGAACATCCATCGCTTGGTAAGACACCAGTTTGGCTTTGTATTTCCACTTGTAGCCTAGCCAAATCACTAAGAATAAGAAGATGCCAATGTATGTTGAAATCACACCTAGTAAATCGCCATTCAGAATGGCTTGATAATTCTGTCCCAATACCACAATGGTGCAAAGAATAAAGGCAAACCAAGGCGCGAAAGGGAAGAATTTCGCGCGGTATGCAAGATCTTCCAGTTTATGGCCTTGCGCTAAATATCCTTTGCGGAAGCGGTAATGTGATACGGCAATCCCCAGCCACACGATAAAGCCGCACATGCCGGACATGTTCAAAAGCCAGTTAAATACCGCTTGTTCGCCAATAAAGGTGGTTAAGAAGCAAAGCGCAGCAATTACCGTGGTTGCATATAATGCATTCATCGGAACGCCGCGGGCATTTAATTTGGAGAAAAGTTTTGGCGCGCTGCCATTTTTCGCCATATCAAACAGCATGCGGGTAGAGGAATACATGCCTGAGTTACCGGCAGATAAAATTGCAGTTAAAATCACGGCATTCATCAGCCCCGCGGCAAAGGCAAAACCGGCTTTTTCATACAGCAGCGTGAAAGGCGACAGCGCAATATTTTCACTGGACGCGGCTTGCAATAAGCGCGGATCATCATATGCAATCAGTGTGCCGATAATGAAAATACACACCACATAGAACAAGAGGATGCGCCAGAAAATCTGTTTAATCGCAATAGGAATGGTTTTTTGCGGGTCTTTAGATTCACCAGCCGCCACACCGACCATTTCGGTGCCCTGAAAAGAGAAACCGGCAATCATGGCGACACCAATGAGGGCGGATAAGCCGCCAACAAAAGGCGCTTCGCCTTTGGTCCAGTTTGCAAAAACGCTGACATTAGGCGTCATCATGATTTTAAAAATCATAAAAATGCCAATGACAATAAAAATGATAATCGCCAGGACTTTAACTAAGGAGAAAAGGAACTCACTCTCGCCAAAACCTCTTACCGACAATGCATTGATGCCAAACACGACAGCAAGGAAGATGGCGCTCCAATAGAAACCTGGAATATCGGGGAACCAGAATTTCATAATGAACTGTACCGCAACCAGTTCAAAAGCCACGGTAATAGCCCAGTTGTACCAGTAGTTCCAGCCCAGCGCAAAACCGAAGCCGCTCTCAACATACTTTGTGCCGTAAGTGAAGAAAGCGCCAGAAGTCGGGTTGTGTGTTGCCAATTCGCCCAAACTGGTCATGAGGAAGTAAATCATCACGCCAATGAGGCAGTACGCCAATAAAGCGCCGCCTGGGCCGGCATTCGCAATGGTTGCACCTGAAGCAAGGAATAAACCTGTACCGATAGAACCGCCGATTGCGATCATATTCAGATGGCGGGCGCCAAGCTTACGCTGGAGATGCGCCGGTTGAGAGGTTTCGCTCATCGTTGTTCCTTAAGATTTTTTTGAGTGCTGGCGAAGAGCACTTTGAAGCCTTGCTGATCCGTTTTTGTAATGCACTGACCAAAATTTTGCTCAATTAATACTGGATAATTTAAAAAACGGTTTGCAACGATCCACAGCTCACCGCCTGATTTCAGGTGGCGGCGCGAGGTCTTGCATAAATTTTCACTGGCATTGTAATCGGTATGTATGCCTTGATGGAATGGGGGGTTGCTGACGATGGCATGCAAAAATAGCGGCGCATCTTCAATGCCGCTGACTGCTTTGATCTCAAGCTGTTCTGGCAAAAGATTATTTTTCTCAAAAGTCAGCTGTGTAGAGGCTAAAGCAAATGCGTCCACATCGAGTGCGAAAATACGGTTTTTCGGATTCAGTTTGGCTAAATAGGCGCTGATGACCCCTGCACCGCAGCCAAAATCAGCAATTTTCCCTGACGTTACTTTTGAGAGGTAGGGCAAAAGAACAGCTGTGCCGACATCCAGCTTGCTTTGACTGAAGACGCCTGGCAGTGCGCAAATGCTTAAATCACCATTTGGGGTAGGGACTGTATATTCCTGCACCCAGCTTGCAAGCGGCTTCGGTTCTGTGCGGATGCTGCTGGTCAATTGCCACATTTGGCAATGGCGCGCGCTGTCCAGTTTAATGGCGCTGCCATAAGGCAGCAGCTGTTTAGCTGCGCGCTCAACACCGCCTTTTTTCTCACCGACTAAAAAAACAGATGAGCCAATTGTCAAACGGCTGAGCACATGGTGCAGCACATAGTTCAATAGTTCTTTTGACTTGGGAACAAAGATGACAGCCTGTTCAAAATCGGCGTCAGGCAATTCAATGCCAAAATGAATAGGGGCTTGCTGCTTCTGAAAGTACAGGGATTCGTTGTAATTCCATGTCCAAAACTGGGCATTGACCTGTGAAGGCAAATGCGCTTGCAATTCATCGCATGGCGCATTGACAAAAAGTACAGAACCCGTCAGATAATCCTGCTGCCGAAGAACTACTTCACTTCTTGGATCCATTGATTGTTACTCCTAAGTAAAAACGATGCCCAGACAATGCTGGGCGCCGTGCATACTGAAATGAAATTATTTCTTCGTTTCAGGAAGGATAATATTTAATAGCAAGGCTGCGATGCCGCCGGTAGCGACGCCGGAGCTGAAGATATTGCGGAACAGTTCAGGCAAGTGTTCCAGAATTTGCGGCACTTGCGCAACACCCAAGCCTAAGGCTAATGAAATCGCAATGATCAGCAGAGCGCGGCGGTCTAAATGGATGCCTGAAAGAATGTTAATGCCTGAAGCTGCGACTGCGCCAAACATCACCATGACGGCGCCGCCCAGCACCGCTTGCGGCACAGCCTGAATCACGCCTGCAACGGCTGGCAATAAGCCAAGAATGACCAGCAGCGCTGCAATCCAAATGCCGACGTAGCGGCTGGCAACCCCAGTGAGCTGAATCACGCCATTGTTTTGCGCAAATACAGAACTTGGAAACGTATTGAATAAGCCGGCAAGCAAAGAGTTTGCGCCATTCACCAGGACGCCGCCTTTTATGCGCTGCATCCATTCTGGGCCATCTACAGGCTGGTTTGACAGTTTAGAGGTCGCTGTAATGTCGCCAATGGCTTCCAAAGAGGTGACCAAGTAGATGAAGGCCATGGGAATGAATAAGCTCCAAGAGAAGCTTAAGCCAAAGTGCATTGGTGTTGGAATTTGCACCAGCGGCGCATCTTCTAAGCCTGAGAAATTTAGATGCCCCATAAAGCCTGCAAGAACATAACCGACAATTAAAGCGATTAAGATGGCGGAGCTTTTTACCCAAGTGATGCGCACACGGTTTAGGATGATAATTAATGCTAAAACCGTACAGGACATAATTAAATTGTCTGTATTGGCAAAGGTTTTATCGCTCATGGCCTGATAGCCGCCGCCCATGCTGATGAGGCCTTCCTTAATCAGGGTCAAGCCGATTAACAGCACCACAATGCCCGTAACCAGCGGTGTAATGAGTTGCTTCACCCAGGGAAGAATGCGTGAAACACCCATTTCAATAAATGAGCCAGCAATCACTACGCCAAAAATAGAGGCCATGACAGCTTCAACAGGCGTGCCTGCCGCAACCATCGCTGAACCGATGCCAATAATTGGGCCAATAAAGTTAAAGCTGGTGCCTTGAACGATCAGCAGGCCTGCGCCAAAGGGGCCCACCTTTTTACATTGCAAAAAGGTGGCAATGCCTGAGATCACCAATGACATGGAAAGAATCATATTGGTGTCTTCTTTGGACACGCCTAAAGCTAAACAGATCAGCAGGCCTGGCGTGACGATCGGTACAATGATCGCTAATAAGTGCTGAAATGCAGCAAGAAATGCAACAAGAGGTTTCGGACGGTCATTAAGTCCATAGACTAAATCAAGTTGATCTTTGGGGCTGGGAGATTGATTTAAATCAGACATGTGCAGGGCAAATTAAGGCTAGGTGGCGCTATTCTAATCTGATTACACAGCTTTACAAACCCAAAAAACATGCTGCTGGTCAAAAAAATGGGTCTGTCAATAAACTGTCACTACTAAAATTTATATTTTTTCTGTATAATTTGCCCTCAAACTTTAGGCGTATCGAATTCACATGTCAGATATTAAAACTCTCCGTAACATTGCCATCATCGCGCACGTCGACCATGGTAAAACTACTCTAGTAGACAAACTTTTACAGCAATCAGGTGCTCTTGGCGATCGCGCAGGCGAGATCGAACGTGTAATGGATTCGGGCGCTATTGAAAGCGAACGCGGTATTACCATTCTTGCAAAAAACACTGCAATTAAATGGACTGATGCGCGTACCAATACTGAATACCGCATCAACATCGTGGACACCCCGGGACACGCCGACTTTGGCGGTGAAGTAGAACGTGTAATGTCAATGGTTGACTGCGTACTTCTTCTTGTCGATTCTCAAGAAGGTCCAATGCCGCAAACGCGTTTCGTAACGCAAAAAGCGTTCGCGCGCGGTTTGAAGCCAATCGTGATTATCAACAAAGTTGACAAGCCAAGCGCGCGTCCAGACTGGGTAATCGATCAAGTATTCGATTTGTTTGATAACTTAGGCGGTACTGACGAACAGTTAGACTTCCCGGTTGTTTATGCATCAGGCCTTCGCGGTGTTGCTGGTCCTTCTCCAGAAGAACTTGCAGACGACATGACGCCATTGTTCCAAACAATCGTAGATATTGTTGAACCGCCAGCAGTTGACGTTGACGGTCCATTCCAAATGCAGATTTCTTCACTGGACTATAACAGCTTCGTAGGTGTTATCGGTGTAGGCCGTATTCAGCGCGGTTCAATCAGCTTAAATACACCTGTAACTGTGATTGATAAAGAAGGTAAGACGCGTAACGGCCGTATCCTGAAAATCATGGGTTACCACGGTTTAGAACGTATCGATGTAGATTCTGCTCAAGCAGGCGACATCGTGTGTGTAACAGGTATTGATGAACTTCATATCTCTGACACCATTTGTGATCAGAAAAATGTTGAAGCATTGCCGCCATTATCTGTAGATGAACCTACAGTGACTATGACTTTCCAAGTAAACAACTCACCGTTTGCGGGTAAAGAAGGTAAATTTGTAACTTCACGCAACATCCGTGAACGTTTAGACCGTGAATTGATCCATAACGTTGCTTTACGCGTTGAAGATACTGACAGTCCAGACCGTTTCAAAGTGTCTGGCCGCGGTGAGCTTCACCTTTCAGTTCTGATTGAAAACATGCGCCGTGAAGGTTTCGAGATGGGTGTTTCTCGTCCGCAAGTAATTTTGAAAGAAGTTGACGGCGAAAAGCAAGAACCATACGAAAACGTAACATTTGACGTTGAAGAACAGCACCAAGGTTCTGTAATGGAGCAAATGGGTCATCGTAAAGGCGAAATGACCAATATGGAAGTTGACGGCAAAGGCCGTATCCGTATTGAAGCAACTGTTCCTTCACGCGGCTTGATCGGTTTCCGTTCTGAATTCCTGACCATGACTTCTGGTACTGGTATCATGACGTCGAGCTTCTCGCACTACGGTCCAATGAAACAAGGTACTGTTGCGAAACGTCAAAACGGTGTACTGATTTCTATGGTTCAAGGTACTTGCCTGGGCTATGCGTTGTTCACACTTCAAGACCGCGGCCGTCTATTCGCTAAACCGCAGTTAGAAGTTTATGAAGGCATGATCGTCGGTATTAACTCACGTTCAGACGACATGACTGTTAACCCGACGAAAGCAAAACAGTTAACAAACGTACGTGCTTCTGGTACAGATGAAGCATTAACTCTCGTTCCAGCTGTTGAATATACGCTTGAACAAGCGCTTGAATTCATTGAAGATGATGAATTAGTTGAAGTAACACCGAAGTCAATCCGTATCCGTAAGCGTTACTTGACTGAAAACGAACGTAAACGTAACCGTTCTGGTAAATAAGATTTAAAAGTGAAGCTGCGCTTAAGAGCGCAGCATCATTTAAAAAAGCCATCAAGTGATTGATGGCTTTTTTTTGTTTACAATTCGCAAAGCTGTATATTAAAGCGGATATTTTCCGAGTAAATTACAAGGAATTAAATATGCTTATACATTACAATTGGTGATGTAAATCACTTAAAAAAATTTAATAAAGAATAGCATCGAATATTGGCTGGAGATAAAGATGAGTATTGTTCAAGAATTTAAAGAATTTGCTGTAAAAGGCAATGTGATGGATTTGGCTGTCGGTGTGATTATTGGCGGCGCATTCGGCAAGATTATTGATTCCATGGTGAAAGATATCATCATGCCTGTAGTTTCTTGGATTCTGGGCGGTGATGTGGACTATTCAAACTGGTTCTTGGTATTGGGCGATAACCCCAATAACCTGAATACATTAAAAGCAGCGCAAGATGCCGGCTTGAATGTTTTAGCCTACGGTAACTTCTTGACCATCTTAATCAACTTCCTGCTTTTGGCTTGGGTAGTGTTCCTGCTGGTGAAAATTATGAACAAAATGCGCCGTCAGCAGCCTGCAGAGCCTGAAGCGCCAGCAGCTACGCCAGAAGATATTGAATTGCTTCGTGAAATTCGTGATGAGTTGAAAAAACGTCAGTAATTGTAAAGAGACAAATGCCAAACGGCACTTTATGTGCCGTTTGGCATTTTGTCAGATGCATAAACCTGATTCAAAGATATATGTTTCAGCGGCATCTAGAAATAATGCAAACTGATCTGATGGAAAGGTAACTTTTAATGCGGCGCCAATACTTTCAAATTCAGGGAATAATGTATCCAAATGATCAAAAATCACTTCGCTGTTTAAAAAAACAGTCTTTCTATCAAGTCCTGTTTTTGCATCATCTAAAGAATCGTAATATTTAAATGGAATGATGATGATTGTATTGTTTTCACACTGTTGTTGAATCACCTGAGCTAAAAAATCATTTTTATCTTTAAAAAGTATGACAGCATCGGATAGAAATAAATACCATGCGCTCGTCTTTATATTGCCGACGACAATATCATCTGTACCTTGTTTCCGTTCCAAATATTGATTTGTTCCTTTATGAAATAAAATAAAATTTTCATTGTTTTTATATTTGTCATTTACTTCAGAGAATCCTAAAACAAATTTTAACTTAGGGTATTTTTTACTAAAAGTCGTTAAATGCAATGAATAGTTATTCCATTTAGTCTCTTGTTCTGTTTGCCCATCTAATGTGATAGCTTGCATCATTTCTTTAAATGGATCTATTAGTGGATCATCATACATTTCCTGAATAATCTTTTGTTTTTCTCTAACAGGTATTGCAAAGCGTTCCCCGAGTATTCCCAGACGATAATGATAGTAGTTTCCCATGAGTTTTTCCTATTTAGATTTTATTGTGATTGATGTTTGAATACAAAAGTGATGGTAATAGTATTTTATATATTTGTAAGTCTTAAATATATATTTAAAAAAAAGCAATATTTATGACCGATGAGAAAGCATTCCGGCAGCACTAGTCATTGAGGATTATTGTTTCAGTACCGAAAAACTGAAGCAGTATTGGGATGCTTTGGATGAGTTTGAAGGCATGCAGTATCAGCGGGTGCAGGTGATGATTCAGCTGGAGTCCGGCGAACAGAAATCCGCATGGGTTTATGAAATGAAAAACGCAGCTTAATTGCTGCGTTGGTTTTTAAAGTATCGTGCTTTGAAGTTTTTTAAAAATATTCGGTTTGAACCGCTGAATTAATCCATCCTGAACTTAATTTCCAGCAAATGCCAGCCAAACTGGCTTTTGATTGGGCCATGCAGTTCACGTTCCGGCAGGGTAAAAACCGCTTTATCAATCGGGCCGACCAGCTGGCCTTTTTTAATGTCGCCGAGCTCACCGCCTTTTTTGCCCGATGGGCAAGTCGAATGCTGTTTGGCGATTTTGGCAAAGTCGGCGCCTGCTTTAATTTTCTTTTTCAGCTGTTCACACAGGTCTTTGTCTTTGACCAAGATGTGACGGACAATCGCAGACTTCATGCTTTGCTTCCTTTAAGGGTCTTCTTGCTGGCTATTTTAACCTTTTTTAAAGGCTGGCATTCAGGACAAAATACCGATGCGCGCTGTCCAAGCTTTAAATTTTCTAAAGTCGTTTCACAGTTGATGCACATTTCGCCCGCGCGGCCATAAGCCAGCAAGGTTTGCTGAAAATAGCCGTTTTCGCCCATGGCGTTGCTGTAATCGCGCAAGGTTGAACCGCCTAAATCAATCGCCTGTTTTAAGATGCGTTTGATTTCTGCCACCATTTTTTCAACTTGCTGAAATGTCAGGGTAGATGCAGGCTGCGCGGGGTGAATGCCTAAATTGAACAGGCTTTCAGTCGCGTAAATATTGCCGACGCCGACCACAATGTGATTGTCCATCATGGCGACTTTAACGGCGGTATTTTTAGTTTTGAATTTGCTGAATAAATATTCAGCATGAAATTCATCGCTTAAGGGCTCTGGCCCTAAGGTGTCAATCAGTTTGACCTGTGAGTCTGCATTCAGCCAAAGAATGCAGCCAAAACGCCGAGGGTCATGATAGCGCAGCTGCAGATCTTCAAATTGGATGATCAAATGGTCATGCTTGCGCAGTTCTTCATGACCGTCACAAATTCTAAAGCTGCCGGACATGCCTAAATGCCAAAGCATGGTGTCCTGTTCAAATTCAGCCAAAATGTATTTAGAGCGCCGCGTCAGCTTCAGCAGCTTTTGCCCTGCGAGTTTTTGAATATCTTCTGGAATGGGCCAGCGCAGGCTGGGCTGGCGAACCTCCACCTTTAAAACTTTTTGATCAAGCAAAGGCAGCAGGCTGGTTTTGGTGGTTTCAACTTCGGGTAATTCAGGCATTGGGTGGACAGAGCTGTGGCGGATACGCTTAATATCGGGCTGAATGGCAGGGATTACAAGCTACGAAATGGATGTAAAAGGCAGCGCTTTTTTTGTTTTTCCTAAAAAAGTAGTCTGCATAGTCAATTTTAAAAATATATGATTGCGGCGGCTCTGAGCGACTAAAAAAATAGGAAGATAATAAGTTTCTGATAAATATTGAAATTAATAGATAGCGCTTAATATTAAGTTATTAAAATTAAGAAAGTAATAACTAAAAGTTTAGCAAATGATAAAAATTTTGCAGATTAAAAATTTAACAATTATGTAATTATTCATTTAATTTCAATTTATTGAATTGAAAACATTAAGTTATTGCATTCAGGTTTTTCCAATGAACAAGTTCAGTCTAGCTCTATTGCCGGCATTTTTAATGGCAGCCATGACCCAAACTCAAGCGGCGCAGCAGCCTTTCGACACCAAAGGCCAGTATATGCTGGGCGATTGGGACGGCAAACGCAGCGAACTAGCGCAGCAAGGCGTGAAATTTGAAGCCAATATCGCAGCTGATGCGGCATATTTGGCGGATGGCGGCCGCAATGCCGGGCATTCTGCAACAGTGGCCAGCCAGCTGTGGTTAGGCACTCAATTCGATATGGAAAAACTGGCGGGCTGGAATGGCGTGACTGTACGCGCCGTGATGACGGCGCGCCAAGGCCAAAGCACCACATTGGATGATTTGCAGGATCCTTCGGCGCCGCAGTGGGCCAATGTGCAAGCCAATTTTGGCCGCGGCAATCAAAAAAGCCGCCTGTCTGAACTGTCCATTGAAAAGAACTTTAAGGAACAAGGCATCAGCATTAAAGCCGGCCGCCTAGGTTTGGGCATGGACTTTAATGTCATGGCCTGTGATTTCCAAAGCAATGCATTTTGCGCGGCGCAAATGGGCAAATGGCAAGGCAATATCTGGATGAATACGCCGGTTTCTCAATGGGGCGGACGTGTGAAATATCAAGCGGCCCCTGAAGTGGCTGCGCAAGTGGGGGTTTATGAATACAACCCGGAAAATGCATTGGAAAGCCACGGCTGGAATTTAGATACCAAAAATGCAGACGGTGTAACGATTCCTGTGGAATTGATTTGGACACCGAAATCCTTTGTGAATGGCCTGCCGGGCAGCTACCGTGTTGGCGGCATGTACAATACTGCCGATGAAGTTAAAAACCAAAAAGACATTCAAACCGGCGAGCAGCAAGACCGTACGTTTGCCGGCTGGCTGGCAGTGGAACAGCAGCTGACTTCAACGGGTGCAGGCAAGCAGGGGCTGCATAGCTTTGCAAACTTTACTTGGCATGACCGCATCACCAATAAGGTGGACAATTCACAGCAAATTGGCTTGAAATATGTGGGCCTGTCTGCAGCATTGCCAAATGACTATATTGGCTTGGGCCTAAACCGTGTGCATGTGAATGACCGTTTCTCTGAAGGCAAAGCGCAATATGACGCGCATGCTGAATACAATATTGAACTGAATTACAGCTACAACCCAGCTAAATGGCTCATGCTGCGTCCAAATTTACAGTATGTGGTTAACCCAGGTTCTACAAACAAAGTTGATGATGCCTTCTTAATTGGTTTAAGCTCTAAAGTTACATTTTAATGAGCTGAAAAGCAGGTGACCTGATGACAAGTAAAGCGTTGAATCTTCCTATGCAAATGACTTTACTTGGACTGACGGCAAGCATCTGCCAAAGCCTATATGCAGAAACAGGTTCTACGGAACCTGTTTTGCTTCCCATCATTAAAATAGAAGCTGTCCGGACAGACACCGCTTGGCTGAATACGCCGGCTTCTGTCTATCGCATAGAACAAAAAAATCATCAAAACAATATCGGCGTAAATTTAACCGAAACCCTGCAAGGTGTTCCGGGGCTGCAATTAAACAACCGTGAAAATTATGCGCAGGACTTGCAGCTGTCCATGCGCGGCTATGGCGCGCGCTCTACCTTCGGCGTACGCGGCATCCGCTTATATGTTGACGGCATTCCAGCGACCATGCCGGACGGCCAAGGACAGACTTCAAATATTGACCTCAGCAGCCTGGATCATATAGAGGTGCTGGGTGGGCCATTTTCATCGCTGTATGGCAATTCTTCCGGCGGGGCAATTTTGACCAGTACGAAGCAGGGTGAGGGCAAAGACTCGATTGAGCTGGGCTATTCCGGCGGCAGCCACAATAAAAGCCGCGTGGATGTAGTCGCGCAAGGTGGTGCAGACAAGGCGAATGAGCCGAGCTATGTGGTCAGTTCATCATATTTTGATACTGACGGCTACCGTGAGCACAGTGCCGCTCAAAAAGTCTTGAGCAATGCCAAACTCACGTGGGACTTGGAAGATGGCTCTAAGGTCAACTGGATCGTCAATTATGTGGATATTCATGCCGATGATCCACAGGGCTTGACCCGCGCACAGTGGCAGGAAAATCCGAAACAGCAAGTGCCATTTTTAAAGCAGTTTGATGTGCGCAAGGATATTACTCAGACGCAGACAGGCTTAACCTGGAGCAAGCCGCTGAATGATCAGCACGAGCTGTATGCCATGGCCTATGCCGGGCAGCGGGATGTGGTTCAGTACCAGTCAATTCCCAGCAGCACACAGGCCAATCTGCGCCATGCAGGCGGTGTGATTGATTTTAGCCGTGATTACTACGGGGCAGATCTGCGCTGGACAGGCAAAGAACTCCTGCCGAATACCCGTTTTACTGCGGGTTTGGCTTTTGACTATATGGATGAAGACCGCAAAGGCTATGAAAATTTTGATGCCGGCGGAAATTATGGCGTGAAGGGCAACCTGCGCCGTGATGAAAACAATACGCTGTGGAACTTAGACCCATACCTGCAAGCCTCGTGGAACTTCCTGCCGGCTTGGACTCTAGATGCCGGCCTGCGCTACAGCAATGTGCATTATGAATCAAAGGATCATTATATTAAGGCTGGCAACGGTGATGACAGCGGCAAAACTGACTATGACAAAGTCTTACCGTCGGCAGCCTTAAGATGGACCATCACAACCAATGTCAGCAGCTATATCAGCTATGCCAAAGGCTTTGAAACGCCTACCTTTACGGAGATGGCTTATTCAGCCAACGATGGCATGAATTTCAGCTTGCTGCCTGCCAGCAGTGACAATTATGAATGGGGTATGAAAGCGCAAAATGCATGGGGCAATTTCACGGCGGCGGTTTTCCAAAGCAAAACACAGAATGATATTGTTTCCGCAGGCACGATTGATGGCCGCGCCACATTTAAAAATGCCGACAGGACTTTGCGTGAAGGGGCAGAGCTGTCTTGGAATAAAACCCTTTGGCGTGATTTGAGTACACAGGCCAGCTTCAGCTACATTAATGCTGAATTTGACGGCAATACTGCCGGTATTCAATCCGGCGCTAAAATTCCCGGCATTGCCAAAAATCAGGCTTTTGCCAGTTTGGGCTGGCAGCCGGAAACAGGATTTAACGCAGGCGTAGATGTGCGCTATATGGATAAAGTCTATGTCGATGATGCCAACAGTGACGCTGCGCTAAGCTATACCGTGGTTTCCGCCAATGCCGGCTATGTGTGGAAGCAAGCTGATTGGAAAGTGCGGACGTATGTAAGGGCTGACAATTTATTTGATGAAACCTATGTCGGCTCTGTTATTGTGAATGACGGCAATGGACGCTTCTTTGAACCTGCGGATGAATTGAACTGGAGCGCAGGATTAAGTGTCACCAAAGCATTTTAATTAAAAAACAGCATTAAGCTAAGCATTAGATCAAGCAAGGAAGTAAGGAGATTTGCGTGGCGTTATTATTTCAACCCATCCAATTTGGCCAGTTGCAATTGAGCAATAAAATTGTGATTGCGCCGATGTGTCAATACTCTGCCAATGAACAGGGGGAGCTGACGTATTGGCATGAGCAGCAATGGGCGAATTATGCGCTGTCCGGTGCCGGGCTGTGCATTGTAGAAGCGACTGCAGTGCAGCCGGAAGGGCGCATCAGTTATGCAGATCTTGGCCTGTGGAATGATTTGCAGCGTGCGCAGATGAAAGCGCTGCTGCTTAAAGTGAAAAGCCTTTCACCGATGCCGTTCGGCATTCAGCTGGCGCATGCAGGGCGCAAAGCCTCGACCGATAAGCCGTGGGATGGCCGCGGCCAGCTGGCGCCTGAACATGCGCAGGGCTGGCAAACAGTTTCCGCCAGCAATCTGCCGTTTAATCCGGCGGATCATGCGCCGCATGCGCTGACGGCAGATGAAATTAAGACAATCATTGCTGATTTTGCAGACTCCGCAAAGCGGGCTGTAGATGCCGGATTTGATTTGATTGAATTGCATGCGGCACATGGCTATTTGCTGCATCAATTTATGTCTCCACTGTCTAATCAGCGCAGCGATGAGTATGGCGGCAGCTTTGAAAACCGCATCCGTTTGACGCTGGAGGTATTTCAGGCCATGAAAGACGCGGTGCCTGCCGGCTATCCCATTGGCGTGCGTTTATCTGCGACAGACTGGATGGATGATGCAGACAGCTGGGATGTCGAGTCTACCGTGGGCTTATCGAAAGCTTTGGAACAATTAGGCGCCGCGTATATTCATGTGTCCAGCGGCGGGCTGCATATTGAGCAGAAAATTGATCTGCATGCAGGCTATCAAGTGCCATTTGCCGCAGCGGTCAAACAAGAGCTCAGCATTCCAGTTATTGCAGTGGGCTTGATTACGGACGCTTTGCAGGCGGAAGGCATTCTGCATTATGAGCAGGCTGATGCCATTGGGCTTGCCCGCGCAATCCTGTATGATCCGCGCTGGCCTTGGCATGCCGCTGCCGAACTGGGAGAAACAGTTGCAGCTGCGCCACAGTATTTACGCTGTCAGCCGCATGGACTGCGCGATTTATTTAAGCCTTTTGAGCGCTAGATATTTTAAACAATCAATTTCTTTTTATGCCCGCTTTTGAGCGTTCGCTACCGCGGGCAAAACTGGCTGTTCAAAATGATTAAAGCCGCTGAACGGTGATTAATTACATGTTATAAGGAAGATGCTGTGCTGGCGAATGTACTGTTGCCAATTTGCTTGATTGCGCTGTTGGGGTACTGGGCGGTCAGAAGTGGATTTATCGCCTCAGGGCATATTCAGCCGCTGAGCCAGTTTGTTATGAAGGTGTCTTTGCCTGCCTTTTTGGTGCAGGCCCTAGCCAGCAAAAACTTAGCGGAAATTTGGCATCCGGCGTATTTCATTGGCTATGGCGGCGGTTCTTTGCTGCTGTTTGTGCTGACATACCTGCTGTACCGGAAGTTTTTTATCCAGTCGATGACTCATGCCAGTGTTTTGGCCATGGGCGCATCCATGTCCAATACCGGTTTTATCGGTACCGCGATTTTGACCTTGCTGCTAGGCAGCCATTCCGCTGTTTATCTCTCCTTAACATTAATTATTGAAAACCTGCTGATTTTGACCTTGATGCTGCTTTTGGCAGAAAGAGGGCAGCACTTGAGTTTGCCTCAGCAAGGCGCTGTATTTAAAATCTTGCTGAAACGGCTGCTGCAGAATCCTGTGATCCTTGCGATTTTAATCGGTCTTGGCTGTGTATTGCTGCAGCTGAAATTGCCCAACGCTGTTGTCCAAGCGCTGGAAATGCTGGGAAAAACTGCTTCGCCTTTGGCGCTGTTTGTCATTGGCGGCAGTTTAGCCGGCATGAAGCTGAATGCTATAAATCTGCAAAGCATGACATTGGCAGCTTTAAAAGTCATACTAATGCCATTGATGATTTTCAGCCTGCTGCGGCTGCTGAATGCCAGCTCAGAAATGCTTTTTGTCGGCACATTGCTGGCGGCGCTTCCTATGCCCGTCGCTTTCGGCATTTTTGCACAGCATTACGGTTTAGGAGAAAAGGCTCTAGCGCCGCTGGTGCTCAGCACGATTATGGGGTTTATTGCCGTCGCCGTGCTGCTGTCACAGTCTGCACGGTTTATTCCACTGTGAGGATGCATGCAGATTAAATATCTGCAGTCTGTCCCTTGCGTAAAAAAGCCAAACATTCAATGTTTGGCTTTTTTACTGCTCAGGATTGAAAAGAAGGCTGATCAGCTCTTTTTCGCTGCTGGCTTAGGGGGCTTGGCTTGCTCTGCAATCATTTTGTTGACGGTTGCTAAAGACTCTTTGGCTTGCGGCACATTCTCTTTGGCTAGAGCAGTGAAGATTTTTTGCGCTTCCGTTAAGTTCTGGGGAATGATATTGCCGTTGGCAAACATATTGCCCACTGCCATCAGCGCAGGGATGTAGCCTTTTTTAGCCAAATCCTGAATGCTGTTCAGGCCTTGCTGAATGGGCTTTTCATCTTTGTTTTTAAAGCCGGTGCTGATGTCATACAGCGCTTTGGCATGCATCGCTTGAAAGTTGCCTTTTTTCACTAAAGGATCGAGTTTCGCCAAGCCGGCTTTGTCGGATTCAGGCTTGTTTTCAGAGAACAGCAGCACGGCTAAATCGATGCTGGCATCCTCAAAGCCTTGTGAAGAAGCTTTCTCAAGATATTGTTTAGCTTTGGCAGGATCAGCCTTTAAGCCCATTGAACCTGCAATATAGTTTTTGCCTAAAACATAGTTTGCTACCGGGTAGCCTTTGTTTGCAGCTTGCTCGTACAGCTCAATCGCTTTCTTCTCGTTTTTGGCTGTGCCTTGGCCCGTTTGCGTCAAGTAACCTAGATTATAAATCGCTTGCGCATTGCCTTGTTTTGCCAATTTTTCCAAAGCTTGGTAAGCGCCAGTTAGATTCTTTGCTTTAACCATCGCTTCAATTTTGGCGAATTCAGGATCAGTGCTGTTGGCTGGCGCTTCAGCGAAAGCAAATTGAGAAGAAAGTGCAATTAAGCCTGCGAATAGAATTTTTTTCATTTTAAACCTTTTTAATACAGCAGCATAAATCCATTTATGTGTCTGAGTATATTCATGTGTAGTAACCGTATATCTCATCATAATTAGAATTATGTGAAAGTAAATATGCCTTTTGTGAAATATTCCAAGCGGTCAGCCATTGTGCAAGGATGCAGCTCAAAAAGTGCATGATCAATGCAAAATATTAAGGCATTGGCATGCAGGCTGTGCTGATGAGGTGCATTGCAGTCCGATGGAATGTGAACCTTGGCATTTTCAATTTAAAGCCCGAGGATGAGCTGATTATGAATTTTTACGTTTTATTTTAAACGGATTTGCTTTTCATGGTGTTTTGAGGTAAATCTGCGCTGCATTAAATGAAAGAGCAGATGAATGTTTATTAAAGGCATTAAACGCAATTATGACAAAATCAATCAAGATGACAGCATTGCGCATGAAGATAAGATTGATGCTTTGCTGATGAAGCTTGGCGGTGAGTATTTAGTGAGCAAAGAAGACCGCGTGTATATCTTTGCAAAAGAGGGCGTGACGGCAAAATTTGACGCCAAGCATGCGCGGGATTATTCATTTAAAGATTATTTATGCAAGGACATGAATAAGCTGTTTCATGGGTTTTAATTAAACCTGATTTGAAAGATGGTGACTGAATATTTTGCTTCAACATCATTTTATAGATTTAATCGAGATAATGCTGCATGGATTGTTTGAGTATTTCGATTAAGTCTTCATCCATATATTGATAGTCATCAGGAATATCTAAAACAATAATTTTCTTATGTGACAGCTCTTTATGAAATTTTTCTTTGATCCATGTTTTATGTTTTTGTTCCATGACGCAAATACAATCTGCCCAGGCAATATCTTTAACGGTTAAGCTATGTTTTGCATGACGGCTTGTCCCCGCAGAACGCGTATGAATACCGTAACCTGCTGCAAAATACGCTCTGCTGTTGGACTGCGCCATTGGTTGCGGCTGCAAATAAAAAGATAGTTAATACTGATTTCCCACAATTTATTGTTTGTTGATGATTATTTTTAAATATATTTCAGCCAAAAAGATTTAATTTATATAACATAAATAGAAGCTATTTTCATAAGATGAATCGAGACGGATCTAAAATGATAAAAATACTGTCAGCTTTATTCTTAAGTTTAGCCTGCTCAATGGCAGGTTTGGCAGGGCAGCCAAAACTTGTTCCTCATCCGATACACTTGAAAAATGGAAAGCAATTTTCTTTTAATCTTCCGTCCAATTACGACATCATTCCTGCGGCTGAAGGCCTAAAACGGGTACGTTTTTTTGCTAAAGCGCCGGATGGCAGAATGTTTGTCACGGATATGCATGATTTGTCCGACAACGAAAAAGGCAGTGTTTATATTTTGGATGAATGGAATGCTGCAACCGGAAAATTCGGCAAAATCATTCCTTATATGACGGGTTTGAAGAACCCAAATTCAGTGCAGTTTTATACAGATTCCGAAGGGCAAGATTGGCTATATTTAGCCGAAACGCATCAGCTCACCCGGCGGAAATTTACGCAAGGCGAAATGAAACCCGCGGCCAAAGCTGAAGTTTTAGCCACTTTTCCTGATTATGGCCTCAGTTATAAATATGGCGGCTGGCATCTCACACGAACCATTGCAGTGGGCGGAAACGGCAAGATTTATGTGTCCGTGGGTTCAAGCTGCAATGCGTGTGCCGAGAAAGAACAAGTTCGTGCGGCTGTTTTGGAGATGAATCCGGATGGTTCGGAACAAAAGATTTACGCCAAAGGCTTGCGCAATGCCGTCGGTTTGAAATGGATTGGAAAGTTTTTATTTGCGACCAATCAGGGATCAGATCATTTAGGCAAAAGTAAGCCTGATGAAACGTTTTATGCGCTGAAGCGTGATGCAGATTATGGCTGGCCGTCATGCTATTCAGCCAATGGCAAGGTTTTAGCTGATCCTAAATTCAAACGTGCCTCAGGCTGTAAAAATGTGCCAGCTCCTTATGCGTATTTCCCATCACATTCATCAGCGCTCGGTTTTGATTATTTTGACCATCCAGACACAGATGACAGCATCAAAAATTCTTTTTTAGTGGCTTTGCATGGTTCTACAGATGAAGCAATTGGGCATGGCTATAAAATTGCGATTATGCGCAAAGGGCAAAAACTTGAAACTTTTATGGATGGCTTTCTAGCGGATAAAAAAGTCAATGGACGTCCTGCGGATATTTACCGGATTGATGCAGACTCCTTTTATTTTTCAGATGATCGGGGTGGTGTAGTTTATTATGTGAGGAAGAAAGTGCCTTTCTAATTTTTTGAGTTTTTCTAAAAATTCAGGAGAAAGAGCATGACTGCAGATGCGAATAGTCAGGTGAAATGGAGTGGTATGAGATGCTGATCCATGGTTCTATTGAGCAGTTGTATTGTTATGTTTATTCCACTATTTATGTCCGGCATAAATAAAATTAAGAATTCATGTTCTCAAATTTTATAGGGTATTTCCCTTCAAAAACACCCTATAAATTATGTATTAATTTAATTGTACTTTTTTGGGGGTAATAAATTCTTCGAATTCTTCTTCAGTCTCAAGACCTGCCATTCGCTGTCCTAGTGAATTAAAAACAGTGGGGGTAATTGAGATATTCAGTTTTTTAGTCAAATCCATATTTTGATCAATTGGATTGCTGCAATCAGTAGATTGCTGTTTTGGTTTTTTCTCCTCAATTAAATACTCTTTCCATACTTTTAAAGGCTCTTTAGAGCACCAGATTTTTTTTGCCGTTGTTAATGCGGTTGGGTGCAGGTGAGTTAATGCAAATGGAAAAGTGTAAATAGTCATATTATCCATTTCTTCGAAAGCGCTTTGGAATGCCTGACAAGCAGGGCAGTCTGGATCTGCAAAAACATAAATGACATGTTTCCCATTTCCCTTTACTTCTTTAAAAGCTTGATTCAGCGGGAGTTGCTTGGGGTTTATTGCATAGTGTTTTTGATAAATGGCATTGGTAATGTTAGATTGATTGTTAATGTCTAAAATTTTTCCTTTAATCAAATACTTGCTTTTAGCGTCCATCATAAATGTGCCCCGGGCATTCGATAAGGCATACAGTCCTTCAATTGGCGTCTTATCAATAAACTCAGGCTTTAATTCTCTAGGAAATTGTTGAGCAGTTTGATTTATTTTGTCGAGGTCATCTGCAAAGCTGACTGAACTGCCTAGAACCAGCCAAGTCAGGATTGGTGCTAAAATAGTTAATTTTTTCATAATGCTTAATTGTTGGTATTTTTATAAATATTTACAGAGTTGATGACAAAGTACAAGCTGCATTGAAAAGATTTAGTCGTTAAAAAGCCCCTAAATTTAGAGGCTAATGTATCACAACAGTCTAAAATTTATAGAGTTACTGCGGACGAGCCACATCACCGCTCAAATATTCAGGCAATGCTAAAACAGTTACGCCTAGGTCTTCCAAAGCATCAGGACGGGCAACCGCAAGTGCAATAAAACCGCCATCAATCGCAGCGCTATTCACCACTTGAACGCCTTTATTCAATTGCTCACCCAAAGCAGGCACATCGCCTGAACCCTGAATGGCATGCAGCCATGCTTTCGGTTTGGCTTTAAACCATAAGCGCGCAATGACTTCCTGACCCAAATAGCAGCCTTTGTCATAGTGAACGCCTTCACGCTGATGCAGGCGCAGCTCTTGCGGCTGGAACATGCCTTCAGTTTTTTGGCTGATGAATGCTTGACCGTTTTGAATGGCAGACACTTCCCAAGCCGTAATATCAGTGGTTTCTGCTGAAAAAGCAGTCGAATCGTCAAGCAGTGCCGGGAAAACTGAACCCGCGGGTTCAAGCTTCATTTTAGAGAACGCGCCGTACTTTTTAATGTGCTTGGAAAACTCGTCGGCCTGATCGGCAGTAGTGACAATTTCAAAATGTTCTGGATTGACCTTTTTTAGCCACAAACCGAAGTGAATGCGGCCTTTCAGGTCACAAATTGCGGTATAGCGCGTGGTATTTTCGGCCAATGCTTCGGTATTTAAAGTGACTTGTCCCTGCAGGAATTTTTGCGCATCTGCACCGATTAAAGTGAATGAGGAGAAGGCTAAATCGCTCATGAATTGCTCGCTTATCTATCATCTAATACTAAAGAATTAGGCCTATTTTCCGCTATTTTTCAAAAAAAATCATATTTAGAGCAAATATCCCAAAGTTAATGTAACTAAATATTTCAAAACCCCCTGTTTTTATACCTAAGTTAATGAAATTTAAACGATTTGGGAAATGGCTTTTCGGCAGTGTAGTATTCAGAGCATTAGACATGCAGAACAAAATGATGCAAGAGGCACAGCGCAATGAATAACAACTACCGTAAACCCCTGTCAGGCACCCAGCTCGAATACTTCGATGTGCGTCAAGCCGTAGAAGACATCCAGCCAGGCGCATACGCAAAACTTCCATACACCTCAAAAGTCTTGGCGGAACAATTGGTGCGCCGCTGTGATCCAGCCATCCTTGAACAGTCCTTAAAAGAATTGATTAACCGCAAGCAAGACCACGATTTCCCTTGGTATCCCGCACGTGTGGTGTGCCATGACATCTTGGGTCAAACTGCACTGGTCGACCTTGCCGGTTTGCGTGATGCAATTGCAGACCAAGGCGGTGATCCATCGAAAGTCAATCCTGTTGTGCCAACGCAGCTGATCGTCGACCATTCTCTTGCTGTCGAGTTCGGCGGTTATGACCCTGATGCTTTCGAGAAAAACCGCGCCATTGAAGACCGCCGCAATGAAGACCGTTTCCACTTCATCGAATGGACCAAAACAGCCTTTGAAAATGTCGATGTGATCCCTGCAGGCAACGGCATCATGCACCAAATCAACTTGGAGAAAATGTCTCCAGTGATTCAAAACCGTGGCGGCATTGCATATCCAGATACCTGTGTAGGAACAGATTCACACACACCGCATACCGATGCATTGGGCGTGATCTCGATTGGTGTCGGCGGTTTGGAAGCAGAAAATGTGATGCTCGGCCGTGCGTCTTGGATGCGTCTGCCAGATATCATTGGTGTAGAATTTGTCGGTCAGCGTCAAGCGGGTATTACCGCAACCGATATTGTTTTGGCACTGACAGAATTCTTGCGTAAAGAGCGCGTAGTGGGTGCATACCTCGAATTCTTCGGTGAAGGCGCAGACAGCATGTCGGTGGGGGATCGTGCGACGATTTCCAACATGACGCCTGAATACGGCGCAACGGCGGCCATGTTCTACATTGATCAAAACACCATTGATTATTTAACCCTGACTGGCCGTGAAGCTGAGCAAGTTCAACTTGTTGAAAAATATGCCAAAGAAATCGGTCTTTGGGCATTCGACATGACCCAAGCGGAATATCCGCGTGTACTCCGTTTCGATCTTTCAACGGTAACCCGTAACATTGCAGGGCCATCCAACCCGCATGCGCGTGTATCGACGGCTGATCTAAAAGCCAAAGGCATTGCTGGCAACTTAGACGCGGCGCTTGCGCAAGAAGCGGAAGGCCTAATGCCAGATGGCGCCATCATTATTGCAGCCATTACTTCTTGCACCAATACCTCTAACCCGCGCAATACTGTGGCAGCAGGCTTGCTGGCGCGTAAGGCGAATGAGCTTGGCCTAGTGCGCAAGCCATGGGTGAAAACGTCATTTGCACCGGGTTCTAAAGCGGCCGCGCTGTATTTGGAAGAGGCAGGCGTACTGCATGATTTAGAACAACTCGGCTTTGGCATCGTGGCGTATGCATGTACCACCTGTAACGGGATGTCAGGCGCGCTGGATCCAAAAATTCAGCAAGAAATCATTGACCGTGACTTGTACGCAACTGCGGTGCTTTCAGGCAACCGCAACTTTGATGGCCGTATCCATCCTTATGCAAAACAAGCGTTCTTGGCTTCTCCTCCGCTGGTTGTGGCCTATGCCATTGCAGGAACAATCCGTTTTGACATCGAAACGGATGCTTTGGGCAATGACAAAGACGGCAACCCTATTTACCTGAAAGACATTTGGCCGTCTGATGAAGAAATTGATGCTTTGGTCAAAGTGGCTGTAAAACCAGAACAGTTCAAAAAAATCTATATTCCAATGTTTGATTTGGGTGTGAATGAAAAAGCTGCGAGCCCGCTTTACGACTGGCGCCCGAAAAGTACCTATATCCGCCGTCCGCCGTACTGGGAAGGGGCTTTGGCTGCACCGCGCACTTTGGCCAATATGCGTCCGCTGGCGATCTTGGGCGACAACATCACTACGGATCATTTATCGCCTTCGAATGCGATTGTGCTAGACAGCGCTTCTGGTGAATACCTGAAAAAAATGGGCGTGCCAGAAGAAGACTTCAACTCTTACGCAACGCACCGAGGTGACCATTTGACCACGCAGCGTGCAACATTTGCCAACCCGAAACTGTTTAATGAAATGGTGGTTCGTGCGGATGGTACGGTTAAGCAGGGTTCTAAGGCGCGTGTTGAGCCTGAGGGCGAAGTGATGCGCATGTGGGAAGCGATTGAAACTTATATGAACCGCAAGCAGCCGCTGATCATTATTGCCGGTAAAGATTATGGTCAAGGTTCAAGCCGTGACTGGGCTGCCAAAGGTGTGCGCCTTGCAGGTGTGGAAGCGATTGTGGCGGAAGGCTTTGAGCGTATTCACCGTACCAACTTAGTGGGTATGGGCGTATTGCCGCTTGAGTTTAAAGCAGGCACTGACCGTAAAACTTTAGGTTTAGATGGTACTGAACTGTATAGCGTGATTGGCAATATTGCACCGCGTTCGACTTTAACTTTAGTGATTGAGCGTGCGACGGAAGACGGCAAGAGTGAAATTGTTGAAGTGCCTGTAACTTGTCGCCTAGATACGGAAGAAGAAGTGTCTGTGTATGAGGCGGGCGGTGTTTTGCAACGCTTTGCGCAGGATTTTTTAGAAGGGAATGTGGCTTAAGACCTTAAGCTAAAGTTGTTGATATTATTGTAAAAAGACCCTACATTCATGTGGGGTTTATTTTTATATGATTAGAGCAAATTAATATAAGATTAGGAGCATAAATTAGTGGAAAAAAATGATGCGTTTCTAAGTAACTTATTAACAATTTATAAAAAATTAAAACTATCTGATGCGAATGAAGCAGAAACAAGAAAAAAGCTTATTGATGTAGTGATTGAAAATGTATTAGGTTGGACTACAGATGATATTTCTTATGAAGAAAGAGTATCTGAAGACGGGAAAACAACTTATGCAGATTATATTATTAGAACAGCTGATGTTTCTATTTTAATTGAAGCAAAAAGACTAGGCTCAACTTTTTATACAGTTCCAGAAAAGAAAAAAGTTAAGTTATCTACTTTTTCTGAAGATGATTTAACAGGTAAAGCTATAAAGCAGGCAAGAGAATATTGCCGAAAAAAGTCTATTCCTTTTGCTGCTGTTACTAATGGTTCACAATGGATTATTTTCCCAGCTGTTAGAACGGATTCAGTTTCATTCTCGGACTCTACAGCATTGGTATTTGATTCAATCGAGCGAATTCTAGGAGAAGAGTCTGGTCATTTTAGAGGTTTACTTTCACGAGATGGAGTAATTGAAGGAAATTTAGCTTTAGAATTGATTGGTCGAAAAACTGATCAATTTGACGAAAGAAGACTTAACAAATTTTTTAAGGGAATTTCTATAAAGAAAGAAAACCCTATTTATCCATTGATTGAAGGAGCTGTTGTAAGCGCATTTTCTGATTCAATTGTTGATAATGATAATAGTATTCTAGAAAAATGTTATGTAAAGAATGCAGATAGGAAAAAATTTGATAATCGTATAGAAATGCATTTACAAAAGAGAGAACCTCTTTTTAATTCTCAGCGGCTTTGTTGCATAAAGGCTTTAAAGATAGAGTTTCCCTAAGCAA